>JAQBFG010000152.1:0-9975 GCA_032123495.1 Candidatus Zixiibacteriota bacterium
CACAGCCAAACGGGCAGGCGGCAACACAGGCCTCACATTTGACACATCGTTCATAATTGAGGTCTATAGAGCCGGTCTCATCGTTGCGCTTTAAGGCATCAAACATGCATGCCCTGACACAGGCGGCATCATCGCACTGAAAACAGACGACCGGGACATACTGATCTTTTGCATGAGCCAATGGATAAATTCGACTGGTTCCCGGGATTCCATCTTTGGCATATTTGAACGCACAGGCAAGCTCACAGGTGCGGCATCCGGTGCAAAGCTCAGGGATCACCTGGAAACGGTATTTCATATCGTCGCCTCCCTTGCTTTGACAACCAGTTCGCCCATTTTATCAGCGGTCTCCTGACGCTTGCAAACATCGCAGGTGTCAAAATATTCTGATGGCAGTTCGCGCTTTTCAATTAAGTAATCGGCGAATTCACGGGTGATAGTTTTTTTGCCACATTTTTTGCATTTTATCAGTTTGAACTTTTTATCCCAGATCGTTCTGGTATTACCTTTATCGTTCCATTTAATATGATCGGTCGGACATATATGGGCGCAACTGAGACATCCGATACAATCCGGAGGCGCCTCACCAAACGGTCCGGCGATAATCTTTTGATGACCGCGTTGAGTCGGTGCAATCGCCGATTTCCCCAGAACATCGCAAATTCTCGTGCAGGCGTAACACATGATACAATCGTCACCTTTTGGCTCGGCCGGATATGATGATTTATCAAGTCCGTAATCTGCGGCCATTTTTATTACATAATCAGTATGCGGCGAGCGGGCCAGTTGCAGATCAAGAATTGTTTTCCTGATCTCAAACAGCTTGTCGTTATGCGTCTCAACAATCAGCCCTTCTTCGACCGGATACAGACATGAAGTGACATATTTTTTCCAGCCATCCCAGTTCTTTTTGGTGATTTCAACCATGCAGAGACGACAGTTTCCGGTTGGCTCGATCGCCTCATGATGACATTGGGTCGGGACCTTGATCCCCATCCGCTGCATCACCGCCAGAAGCATCTCGCCCTCGCGGGCCTCAACAGTTTTTCCGTTTATTTTCAGTTTTACCATACGCTACCTATTTAAATAATATCTATCGCGTTAATATTGCAGACGGCGTAACAGGCACCACACCGATCACATTTGACTTCATCGATGATATGCTGTTCTTTCTTTTTACCTGTTATTGCATCGGCAGCACAAACACTGAGACAGGCCATGCAACCGTTGCAATCGTCATTTATTCTATATGTTATTAATTTCTTACAAACGCCACCGGGGCATTCCTGCTTTTTGACATGCGCTTCGTATTCATCCCGAAAATACATGATGGTACTTAAAAACGGATTGGGGCCAGACTGTCCCAGACCGCAAAGTGAACCGGATATAATTGTTTCAGAAAGGTTTTCCATCAATTTCAGTTCGTCTTCGGTACCTTTGCCTTCGCAGATTTTTTCATTTAGTTTATGAAGTTGAAAAAGTCCTTCGCGGCATGGGACACATTTGCCGCATGATTCTTCGACCAGAAAATTCAGGAAGTACCGCGAGACGTCAACCATACAGGTGCGGTCATCCATAATTACCATTCCACCAGAACCCATCATCGAGCCGTTGTCAACTAACGTGTCGAAATCGACCGCGAGATCAAGTTTGTCGGCTGGGAGACATCCACCGGATGGCCCACCAGTCTGTACCGCTTTGAACTTATGATTATCGGTGACACCACCGCCGATATCATAGATAATTTCTTTTAGTTTGATACCCATCGGCACTTCAATAAGTCCGGTATTTTTAATTTTACCGGCCAACGAAAATGCTTTGGTACCGGTGCTTTTTTTGGTTCCTATCGAGGCATACCAGTCGGCACCTTTTTCGATTATGACCGGAATATTGGCAAACGTTTCGACATTATTTAAGACGGTTGGTTTATCATGCAGACCTTTTAAAACCGAACGAACATATTTAGCGCGCGGCTCACCGATTTCACCAGCAACTGATCTCATTAAGGCTGATGATTCACCGCAAACAAACGCTCCGCCGCCTTTACTTATTTTTATATCAAAAGATAAATCGCTGCCGAGGATGTTATCACCAAGAAGTCCATATTTATGAGCCTCATCGATTGCCTTCTGAAGATTCACTACCGCCAGCGGGTATTCCTCGCGGACATAGATATATCCCTCTTGTGAGCCGACCGCATAGGCGCAGATAATCATTCCTTCCAGAACCGTATGCGGATCACCCTCCATGATACACCTATCCATAAACGCACCGGGGTCGCCTTCATCGCCATTACAGAGAACATAATGAGGATTTTCTTCGGCTTTGGCGCAGGTGGCCCATTTACGACCGGTTGCGAAACCGGCCCCACCTCGGCCACGAAGACCCGATTTGCTTACCTGCTCAACAACTTCTTCTGGTTTCATCCCTTTCAGAATTTTGGCCAGGGCCGAGTACCCACCATTGGCGATATAGTCGGATATTTCGTCCGGATCGATTTGACCAACATTGCGTAAGGCAATTTTCTGCTGCCGGGCATAAAACGGAATTTTGCGCCACTCTTTGTAAATCTTATCAGTGTCAGGGTCTTTATAGAGCAGCTTTTCTATTATCTCACCTTTTTGCAAAGTTTTTTCGATAATATCTTTAACATGAACCTTTTTAACTTTTGAATAAAAGATACCAAGCGGTTCGATAATCACCATCGGTCCGCGGGCACAGAAACCGTGACACCCGGTTTTTTTAACAGATTCTATTGAAACATCTTTAATTTTTTTCTTTTTCAGAATCGTCTGAAACTCTTTTAATATCAGATCAGAGCCACCAGCGAGACATCCGGGGCCAAGACAGATCAATACTTTGGTTTTGATCGCCTTTTGTTTGGTCAAAATCTCTTTGCGCCATTTATCGAGCTTTGTAATTGAATCTATTTTCATCTTAGCCCTTCTTTACCAGTTTTGTCGCCCGGTTGCATTTGACCTCACCGAAATATTTATCGTTGACAATCATCACCGGGGCCATGGCGCAGGCTCCAACACAATTGACCACTTCGATTGTATATTTCATATCTTTTGTTGTTTCACCGGGTTTAATTCCGATACCGGCATCGAGTTGATCGATAATCAGATCGGCACCTTTGATATGACAGGCAGTACCTTTGCAAACCTTTATTATATTCTCTCCGCGTGGAACCAGACTGAACGATTTATAAAATGTTGCGGCGCTGTAAATGGTACTTTGCGGCATCCCGAGATATTTCGATACCAGTCCAATCGATTCTTTTGGCAGATAATGAAATTCCTGCTGGATATTTTGGAGAATCATGATCAGCTGTTTTTTATCCTGTGGAGAATCATCAATCACTTTTTGTATTTTATTGCTATCTATAATCATAAACTAACCTTTGGCGGCAATCTTTTTGCCAAGTTTGCGCCCTTCATCAAATGCTTTATAATTGATTTCAAGCAGTTCTTTTTTTCTGGCACCCAGTTTTTCGGTCAACATTTTTTTGAGCGTTTTGAAACTGACAATATCGGTGGCGGCAACATAAGCAGCAAGCATCACCATGTTCGCTACCCGTGCATTTCCGACATTGCGGGCAATATCATTACATGGAATAAGTGCTTCTTTAATATCTTTTCTTTCTGACCTGATATCGATAAGAGAACTATTGATCAACAGCAGTCCGCCTTTTTTTATGGTCGAACCAAATCTGTCCAGTGATGGTCGATTAAAAACGCAGGCCGATTGCGGATTATTTATAACCGGTGACCCGATTCTATTTTCTGAAACAACAACGGTGCAGTTGGCGGTTCCACCTCTCATTTCAGGACCGTAAGATGGAATCCAGATAACCTGTTTGCCTTCTTCCATAGCAGTGTAAGCGAGAAGCTGTCCGGCAGTCATGACACCCTGTCCGCCAAAACCGGCAAAAACCACTTCTTTCTGAGTCGCCATATTAACTATCCTCCCCGTTCGTTTTTTCGGGGTCTTTATAAATACCCAGCGGGTAGTATGGCTGCATGTTGTCGGTTAACCATTGGAGAGACTTATTGGGATCGATTCCCCAGTTGGTCGGACAGGTCGAAAGGACTTCGACCATTGAAAAACACTTATTCTCGCTTTGCAGACGAAACGCCTTTTTTATCAGCTTTTTTGTCTGGACAATATGCATCGGCGTATGTACCGCACCGCGGGCAATAAACGATGGTGTTTTTAATGTGGCCAAAAGTTCGGCCATTCGAATCGGAAATCCGGCTTTTTCAACATCGCGCCCAGCCGGTGAAGTTGATGTTTTTTGTAATGGCATCGTGGTCGGCGCCATCTGTCCGCCGGTCATACCATAAATGGCATTATTAACAAAAATCGTCGTAAACTTTTCGCCGCGATTGGCAGCATGAACGATCTCACCCATTCCGATCGAGGCGAGGTCACCATCGCCCTGATAAGTAAAAACTATCATATCGGGCCGGGTCCGTTTAAAACCGGTTGCCAGCGCCGGCGCACGACCATGGGCCGCTTCCATAAAATCACAATTAAAATAATTGTAGATCAAAACTGAACAACCAACCGGAGCTACCCCAACCGCACGTTCCCGCAGACCCAACTCATCGAGTGATTCGGCGACAAGGCGGTGAATCACGCCATGAGTACAACCGGGACAGTAATGGGTAATATTATCGCTTAACGATTCCGGGCGATTAAAGATTGTATTTGGATTACTCGACATTTTATCCTCATTTGATCAAAGTGATCAACTTTTTTTCTTGTCTTTTTTAAACTTTTTTAGAATCTCATAAACCTTATCCTTGACTTCTTCCGGGGTCGGGACAATTCCGCCAGTATGGCCAAAAAACTCAATCGGTTTGACACTTTTGGTGACCCGTTCAACATCCTCGACCATCTGGCCGGTAGACATCTCAATATCAAGAATAGCCAATATATTCGGCTTGTTTGCCTCTTTAAACATCTCTTTCTCAGGGAATGGATAAAGTGATATCGGACGCATCAGGCCAACACTAATTTTTTCTTCCTCAAGTTCGTCAATAGCAGTTTGGCAGATACGGGCCATCGTTCCAAAAGCAGTAATCAGTATTTTGTTTTTGTTCGAAACTTTGTAAAGCTCGTATTTGACTTCATTTTTGCGTATTTCAACATATTTGGCTTCGAGTTTCAGACAGTTATCTTCAAGTTTTTTGCCGTCGAGAAATAGCGATTTGACAATTCGCGCTGTACGGCCTTTGGCACCAGTGAGTGCCCAATCAGAATTGCTGGGATCGTTTTGCTGGCGATATTTTTTAGGAAATTCAACCGATTCCATCATCTGTCCGATCATACCATCGGCAACAATCATAACCGGAGTGAGATATCTTTCGGCGATATCAAAAGACTCTATCATCAGATCAACCGCCTCCTGCACCGATGCCGGTGCGAGCACGACCAATCGATAATCACCATGACCACCGCCTTTAACGGCCTGAAAATAATCAGATTGGGCCGGTAAGATTCCGCCCAATCCGGGGCCACCACGCATAATATTTATAAGCACTACCGGCAGATGAGCTCCGGCCATATATGAAATAGCTTCCTGCATCAGACTGATACCGGGACTTGATGAAGTTGTAAAAACTCTTTTTCCGGTGGCGGCGGCTCCAAAAAGCATATTGCCGACAGCAACTTCGGATTCGGCCTGAACAAAATTCCCGCCGATTTGGGGCAACCGCCAGCAAAGATATTCGGCAACTTCGCTCTGCGGAGTAATCGGATAGGCAAAGTAGTTCAAAGCTCCGGCCGCAATCGCAGCCTCGCCAAGAGCTTCATTA
Organism: Candidatus Zixiibacteriota bacterium; assembly: GCA_032123495.1. Lineage (GTDB taxonomy): Bacteria > Zixibacteria > MSB-5A5 > GN15 > PGXB01 > JAAERC01. The sequence goes on from JAQBFG010000152.1 coordinate 5,823, forward strand.
CCTTTCATTAATTTTTTGGCCATAATCTATCTCCAAACTTAATATTCAAATGGTACATATTGCGTTCCGTGGGTAACAACCTCAATTGCAATATCAGGACAGACGATAGCGCAAATCCTGCAACCGATACATTTAGTTGGTTCATGCACTTTGGCAATAAAAAAGCCTTTAACATTTATTTCTTTTGACATCGATATGATCTGCATCGGGCAGGCCTGAACGCACAGCTCACATCCTTTGCAGTATTTTTTGTCAATTCTTATTCCGGGCATATTTAATAAATCCTTTATTTAATTTGCTAATTTATACCTCTCTCCCACGGTTTCAGCATCGACCGGGTCAGAGGTAATATGGGGCAATTAAATTTATTTATATCAATAGTTTTCAAAATATTTTCTTTGGCGCTGATAAATTTTATGGGCAGATCGGTTTTTTTACTAAGCTTTTTCACCAGATCATACCCTTCTTTGATAATCTCAAAATCGGTTTCATCAATAAGATGACTATTCGAAATAAGTCCGGTAAATTGTAATCCGGCAGTACATTCGATTCGTTTCATAGTTGCTATCGCAGTTTCAACATTTTCAGTTGCGGGACGACGACTATTGACGACCAGCAGCATATCAAAGTTGTCAGTCTTATCGGATACCGTCAATGATCCAAGCGCCTTTGATCCCTGCGAATCGCCACCAACATCAAGAATCAAATAGCCGTTTATATTCTCAATTGCTCCTTTTACTTCGGGCAATAAAATCGGCAAATCGGCATGAAACTGTTCGCCGCTCGGAGCGATCGCTCGAACCCCAAGTTTCTCTAATTCTTCAGTCGCCTCACGGGATCTGAAATAAGGATTGACCAGATCAAGATCAACAATAGTTACCGGAGTCTTTTGCGATACGGCCAAAAATTTAGCGAGATTAACAGAGACTTCGGTTTTGCCACTGCCAAAACCACCCACAATAATAATAATCTGTCGAGAAAAAGATGGATAAGTTGGTTTGTAAGAACCTGACATATAACCGGTTTCCTTTATCGTCGTCGCTGTTAACATTGCATCCTGCCGCACATTCCCTCCTAATTGAGCCGGCCTGAGACGATGTATTATCTGACTTTGTCTCAGTCGGAAACGATAAAAAATCAGTAGAACTAATATCAAAAAAAACGGGTCAGAAGTCAACCCCTTTGTGAAATAAATCACTAATTATTTGAGAGCCAATTTTAGAGACAGACTATTCTGAGTCTGAATATTTTAATCTCTCGAGAAATGAAAGTCCCTTATCTCCATAATACTCTTCATCTTTGCGGTAGACCTTGTCTTTCAGGGCATCGCGAAGAGTTACAAACTGATACCCTTTGTCAGCGATTTCTGTAAGAATATCATCCAATAAAAGGCTATTGAGACGGTTGGTCCGAAGCTGTAAAATATGGCGAATCGGCCGCCCGACAACTTCCTGGGCCAAATCCTCGAAATGGGCTATCCGCTCGGCCAGATGGTTTAGATATTCCTGGCGGAGATAATACATATCAGTACTGTCTCCCATAAGCAGTATTTTCTCAAGAGACATATTGTAAACAAAATCTTCGGTTGTAATCGTAACATGAGCAATCCGGGTATTCATCTTGACCAATTGCTCAACAATATTCAGCTTTGTTTTGGCATCTCCGGCATAGTGCAAATATGGAAACCGAAAATACCGCATCTCCTGTTTATAGGTCGAGACCAGATCTTCAATCGCCTCTTTGCCTTTGATAATATCGGAGATAAAAAGTCCCATCGGCATCCCCTGAATCTCTTGACCGGTATATGTATGATAACCGAGCGTCTGGCCATTTTCCAGCCAACTGACAATAGATTCCCAGTCCTCGCCCTCGATATATTCACCGATGACAAATCCAGTGGCCGGGACCTTATGTTTTTTCAGCGCCTCTAGAATACCTTTGTTGATTTCGGCTCGTTCTTTTATGGTGTATATCTGATCACCCGGAAGGTTATCAAAAGTGATCGCAATTTTTTTGGACGGAGGTTTTTTGGTTTCAATTTTCTTTTTATTGGTGTTTGCTGAGTCAGGCTTATCCTGTGCCGTTCCAAAACAAAATATAAGCAAGAGCAGTATTAGCGTCAATAATCCGATGGTGAATAGTTTCTTCATATCTGATTAATACTAATAAAGATCATACCGGGCAACAAAAAATAATCATAGTATTAACTTCCCCCAGCTTTTTTCATTGAACTGAGCAGGTGCTTCAAATATGGCAGAAGCGTTGAGTCATGATAAACAAAACCGGCATAACGATTGGCATATTCCTGAGCCTTTTGGAAGTCCTTCTTTTTTATATATGCCTGCGATAACATATAATACCCAATAGCTCTGGTCGAATCGAGTTCAAGCATTTTCTGAGTATAAAAGATACCTGAATCGGGCTGCTCCATTCGAAAATAAATTGCCGCAATTCCCTCCGGATGATTAGGATCACCACTGTTTAATTCATACGCCCGGCGGAAGTCTTTTAGAGCGTCGTCAAGACGTTTTATATTCAGAAGAATTTCCCCACGATAACCGTATAAATAATCGGCGTAACTTTGCAGTTGGATTGCTTTGTTGGCATGATCAAGCGCTTTGGCATAATTTTTTTCATTCAGATAGAGATCTTTGAGAACAACATGGTAATTTTGATCAAAATGATCTTTTAAGGTCCCCCTGAATATGGACCATGCCTTATCAATGTTGCCTGCGGTGATCTCGGTCAATGCCCAATCGTAATGGCTTTTGGAAAACGGGTATTTATTGTATGTGACCTGTAAAGAATCGGCTTTTTCATTATAGCCATGCTCAAGAAGATATTTATTAAGAATAAATATCGAGGAAAACGATTTTTCCAAATCGAGATCAATCATATACTCGACATATTCGATCGATCTTTTTTCATTCAGAATAGTCAGAAAATATGGCAGCGGCATTATTACCAGCAGAATCAAAATTGACATCAATAGTCGTTTGACAGTCGGTAAAAGCGAATCATGAATCAAAACAATTAATAGTATCGACAAAGCGCAGGCTGAGTTGGAGAATAGATCCCAATCGCGGGCCAGAGTTAATTTGGGGTCGATAACAAAAAGGAATAAAAGTGATCCGATTGCTGTCAGAGCGAGAAATATTGTTTCTTTATATCGCATTATTCTTGGCAAATATTTGACCGAAAATATTATTAGTACTGGCAAAAGCGGAGATAAAAGCAGAAGCTGATTTGTTATATCCAACAGGTGCGGCCAGCTAATCAAGGCATATACCGGATAAATCGGCTTGCCGGAAAAAAGCGGCAGGAACATATTCTCAAAATATAAATCGCTGTTATATTTATATATAAAGACTATCAAAGCACCGGCAGTGCCTACTAAAGCAGTACTAATAATAGCGGTCTTAAATCGATTATAAATATCCAGCCCGGATCCGCGGCAGAAAATCAAATAAATAAATGCCGGGACAAGCACAAGCGATTGCAAGTGGATAAAAATATTAAATATTAAAAAGAGCAGTGCCAGCCAAAAACCTTGACCATTTTTTATATATTTGAGGCAGAAAAATAAAAATGCGGTAAAACCGATCCAGAGAATTGGGTAACTTTCGACATATCCATAAAACAGTAGCATTACCGCCGAGAAAATTAAGATCGCAAATATCAGCAGACGTTTCAGATTATTATTTCCGGCAACTTCAGCGACCAGGAAAAACATCCAGATTGTTAGTATTCCCGAAACAACCGAAATAATTCTAAATGCCGCTAAAGCATTGTCTATATTTTTTGGGCCAAGAAGCGATTGCACACCAAGCAGAATCCAAGTAACACCCTGTTCGCTCCATTTGATAAAGGTTCCGGTGTCCGAAGCAATATTATTAAGAAGCGGATAACCATCGCCAAGGAAATGAGTCGGTGCGGCAAAAATAATAAACAGAGCGGTCATTATCGCGATAAATATTGATCGATACAAATATTTCAGACGACATTCAAAAAAAGTAGAAGAGAACCAATCAGATATAACCTCGCCCAATTTTTCTGAAGATTTCAGAAATGGAATTATCAATGCAATAGCTGCGATTATAAAAAAGACGACTGAGTAACTATTTGGCAAAAATATCAGGTGATTAAATCCCCA
>JAQBFG010000153.1:0-2505 GCA_032123495.1 Candidatus Zixiibacteriota bacterium
CTCCCCCCTCTTTCCTCGGAAAAGAAAGAACGCTTGTAAACTTCCTTTTTTTTTGGTTTTTTGGGCAATTTTGGGCCTTTTTAGGCAGGTTTTATTAGCGTAATTAGTTATTGTATGGTGGAACCCAAGCACAGCGACGTGGTTCTGCCAATTATGACTTGAACCTTAATGGATTATTCCCCAATAGATTGCCAAATTATTGGGAAAGCGTTCGAAAATTGTAGATCTTCCAGTTGTTATCTTTTTTATGAAGACCGAATTTATTGTAATATTGTATGTCATTTCCTTTATCAATAAAGGAAACCTCAACATAAGCGGTATCGCCAGTGATTTCCACTCGGCCGATAATCCTCTGCATCGAAAACCAGCGGGTTTTGGTTAAACCGTCACCGGTCAGATCGTTTAAAATATCTTCCGGATTATGAAAACTCCGGGGATTATCAGAATTTAGCCCATAATCTTCGCCCGTTATTTCCATCATTGCCGGGACATCAACCACATTCAAAATAGCAGCCTTCTCATTCCGCTCCATCGCGCCAAAATGTCTAATAACTGTTTCTTTAGGGTTTCTTGTTTCAGAACCGGAACATGAAAACAGCATTAGAAGCAGCAGATTGGGAATCAGAAATAATATGACAGGTAACAGCCGTTTCATAAGATTAATTGAAACTTCCTGTCAATGTGATACGATGACTTGTTCCAAGTTCAGCCTGCGGAGTTATAGCATACGAGAAATGCATTTTATTATATTCCACTCCAAAACCGGCAGTAAATCCGGCGATGTCGTCGCCTGAGGCACCAGTCTTATAATTCGAACCGAAACTTGACCAACCTAATCTGATATACAGCGGCTTAACTTCGACCACTTCCATCCCAATTGCCAAATAGACATCATTATCTGCCGGCAAAACAACGTCTCCGACCAGTCTCACTGGAAGTCCCTTTGGTAAAACTGCGCCTCCGGCTCTGAAACGGAGTGGTAATGGGTCTTTATCAGCGGTACTGGTAAGGTTCGACAACTGGACACCCAGATTCTGAATCATAAAACCGACCGAAGAACGACCATAATTCATAGATTTTCGTAATCCAAAATCAAACGCAAAGCCATGCGCCGAATAAACATCAATTTTTTCATAAATGAATTTCAAAGTTGCGCCGACCTGAAGATCATTTTCAAGGTTCATTGCATAACCAAGTCCAAGCAGCAGATCACTGCCGCCAAAAGTGCCTTCCTCATTACCCAATGCATCAGTTCTGATAAAATCGCCATAGTTTAGGTAGTTCAGATACACAGAGGCCTTTTTATTCTCCCCCAACGGATGAATATATCCAACAAACCCGGATTGCATATCAAAAACATTATTCTGATAAGCCAATATATAATGTTTGCCTTCAAGCGCAGCAATTCCGGCCGGATTGTAATAAAGAGCCGATTCATCATCGGCCAATCCGGTAAAGGCTCCACCCATCGAAACCGGACGGGCAGTAACTTCGATTTTTAAAAAGTTAAAGGCACGGGTGCCGACGCGCGAATTGTTTTCATCGGCCAGAGCTGACCCGACCATACAAAGAACAATTATAGCGAATAACAAAAAAACTACTTTGTTTGATTTCATGCTAATCCTCATGGTTTATCTTCAATATATCTGGTAATCGGATATTTACAAATATTAATTACCAGCTTTTGGTTGTCTTGCTAATAATATCAATGACCAGTTTTTCGGCGGCCAATTCCTGACCATCGTCTTCGGTCTGTTCATCGGCCGAAAAAATCCCTTCACTGTAAAATCTTTCGCGCCAAAGCTCCTTTTCATCATTACCCTGGAGAGTGATATCAAAAACTATTTTAACAACATACTGCGAAACAACATCAGATTCATCGTATGTGTAAGGTTTCCTTTCATAAGTGGTCATCGTGCCAATTAGTAAAGCATCAGCCTCAGACTGCGAAACAACTTTGAGATTGCCGTCGCTGATGAAAGCATCAATAACCAGATCAGTCATCCGGCTGGAAAGGCCATATTCAATCGTCTCATTTTCAAACTGCTTGACGGCAATTGTTTTAATCGATGATTTCCCACCCGGTGAAAAACTATAAACGCCACATCCGGCGAAAAACAGTAAAAACAGAACTGCAACCAGTCCCTTTGAGCAAATATTCATCATATCTTTAAACAAACAAAAGACAAAATAGTTTATAAAGCTTTTAGCCAATTACTATTTTTCCGCGTTTAATAACTTTTTGAACCAAATTTACACCATAATGATACGGCAGTTCCCGGTAATCATTGATTTTCCATAAAACAATATCAGCGATCAGACCAGATTGCAGCATTCCGATTTGACCACCGCGATCAACCGCACAGGCGGCGTTAACGGTCACCGCCGAGATTGATTCGGCAGCAGTAAATTTATAATTCAGACCGGCCAGAGAAATTATCATCGGTAATGATTCGGTATAACTTGATCCGGGATTACAGTCGGTCGACAGAGCCACCACAATTC
>JAQBFG010000154.1:0-2672 GCA_032123495.1 Candidatus Zixiibacteriota bacterium
CATTACGGTCTTTTGGGACCGTTTGATTTTCTTGATATTTATGAGGCGCCCAACGAAGAGGTGGCGGCGAAAGTATCGATGATCAGTCTGGCCAGTGGTGCCTTCCAGGCCGAAAGCTGGGTAGCGATACCATACAAAAGACTGGTTGAATTGACAAAAGAAATATAATACATTTTTTTGTTGCTTAGAGGTCACTTTACACCTTTTTTCAATTATGGAAATAGACAAGACAACAACAAGTAAGTGTCCTTTTTGCAAAGAAGAAATTGCCAGAGGGGCGATTGTCTGTAAGCATTGTGGTTCCCAAATTCATATACTTAAAAAGACGAAGAAAAAACCGCGCTGGCGCAGCAATTTTATGCTTGGATTTTATTGCGGGATTCTTCTGATGGTCTTATTGATCTATCTTTATAATAGAGCATTCTAATTTATAAATTTATACCCTGCCTTAAATAATAAAGCAGGGTATTATTACTTTTTAATTTTAATTAATACTAATTCCAACCGTCAGTGTCAGAGATCATTGGGCACCGTTTTTTCCAGAGACCCCCCATTGGCAATTCTAAAGCCTCGACTGATGGACCCCATCCCAAGGTTCCGCCAAAATATCCCCAGCCATCGCGGTCGACAAATTCAAAACGGCCGTGGAATTTTCCATGTCCGGAACCACAGAGTGCGCACATTCTGGGATCATCATAGAACCACTGACCTTTTAAATATGCAATCACCTGGTCGGTTATATATCCGGAGACGCTTCCTTCAAAATAGCGGTTGCCGTTATCATCGGTCCAAAATTGGCCAACATAAATACCGGCCGGTTGTGCTTGGCTGTCATCAAGCCAGATGCCTTCAAAGTGCCCGTTATTTCCGGCGATATCTTCTTTGATCCATTTGCCTTTCATGGCACCGCTGGGACAAAAATTATGCCATATCTTGTGAGCAAAAACGGCGACGCCATTATAGTTATCGGCGAGATAAAAACCTTTGAAAAACCGCAGTTTTTCAATCGGGAGTTTAAGATTGAACGGTTCGGTATTAAAGGTAAGATTTAATGGTGCAAAATATTCTATGCCGCGTTTGATCATCACAATAAAAGTGAGTCCGTCAAAATCGCCGTTGGTAATCGAAACCCATTCTGCTTTGGATGGAATATCGTTTTCGACCAGATAATCCTGATCTTTCTCGAAATCAATTTTGTGAATCACTTTAATGTCGGCGACCCCATTAACCGACAGATCACCGGTCCAGTCGGTGGCGACAGCGATATTGCTGGGAAATCCAAAGAACTGTCCCCAGAGAAAAGTGACGGCGTAAATATCGTATTCGCCATTGTAATCGTTATTAATAATATCAAACGGCAAGGCGAAGGCCATTCCTCTGGAATTGTTTTGACCGTCAAAGGAGTATATGTCGAGAACTTTTTCAATGTCAGCCGGTATCTCTTGTACTGCCGGTTCGGTATTGGTGACAACCGGAGATGTACTTTGTTGTCCGCATCCATAAATGGTCAGAATTAGACAGACAATTAAAAGAGTAGATAGTTTTTTCATTTATCCTCCTAACGAAATTTTGCTACAAAAATCTTTTCTATATATTCAGTCGGCCAATGACCTACTATTGCTTATTTTTATCCGTGTTGTTTATTCCGGTTAGAACCTATTATATATATAATTTAACTGCAATTTAATAATTATGCAACCGTTTTATTGATTTCTTGCAACTCGATATACTATACCCTCGGGCAGATGTGGACATCTGCCGCGTACAGAAATTAAAGATTGTCGAAACCATTCAGGGTTTCGACCCACCGGACCAAACAGACAGGAATGTCTGTCCTACAATTTATAGAAACATTAGAATCCTCTCGCTTGACTTCAATAAAAATAAGCTGTAATTTTCAAAATTATAAGATGATTTACCTGTTGGTTTAAATTAGAAATTGTATATTTTATATAAATGAATAACGATTTGACCGCAGAGTTAGCTGTAAAAGGGTATTGGCCCGCCAAAGCGAAGGAATATTTTGAAAACAAAAAATATTCCAAAACGGTTGAGCTATGTACCAGTATGCTGAAAGATAATCCTGAAATTCTTTCGGGACGGATTCTTCTGGCGCAGGCGCTGTATCACTCTAATCAGCTCAATGAGGCCGAATCTCAATTTTATCGGATTCTTCAGGTAGATCCTGATAATATATTGGCGCTGAAATATCTTGGTGATCTGAAATTTCGGGCCGGTGATAGAATTGTTGCATTTTCATTTTATGAGCGGGTGCTCAAGCTTGATCGATATACTACAGGACTAAAATCATCGCTGGCAAAAGAAGAATTGGATAGATCAAAAGAGATAACGCTGTTGACCTTTCGGAAAAAAGGTGAATCGATAGAAAATACCAGAGAAAGGTTGCGGCAATTACCTTTTGACACTGAAACAACCGGTGATTTATTGATGGAGCAGGGGCATTCCCGAATGGCCGGTAGAATTTTTGAAAAGCTGTTCAATAAAACTCAGTCGCCGCGATTGCTTGAGAAACTGGAAAAAATCAAAAATTTGAATAGGCAGATCGCTTCTCAAAATAGTTTAAAAGAAAAAATGGAATAAAGGAGTATATGGATGTCACGGGAACGGATAAAAAAATTCCAGGACTGGATCAAAAAGGAAAATCTTGACGG
>JAQBFG010000155.1:0-10684 GCA_032123495.1 Candidatus Zixiibacteriota bacterium
CAGATAAACAATATCCAGAATATTAACCAGATCATCATTGTTAACATCGGCTGATCCCATTGGATCAGGAGCAGTACCACTTTTATATTTATAATTTAATACGTAAACTATATCCAATATATTTACAAGTTTGTCACCATCGGCATCGCCACAAAGAAATGGTAATTGAATGATCCCATTAACTGCTGACGGCTGATAATCGGCAATATCGGAATAAAACATTCTCTTGTATGAGCCGATATCATCCAATTGAAGAATCGTTGATGATGATCCAATTTCATTTATTAACGTAAAATAAAGATTAACAATAACACCCTCACCCGGATCCAAAACAACGCTGTTTTGGGTTAGTTCGACGGCCAAAAAACCACTACCAATAATATGAGCCTGTTCCAGAAACCCGCTCATTCGGCAATTATCAGTGGAAATCGAATCAAATGAAACCTGAAGCCCACCGGAATATGTGACAGGAATAACAACTTTTTTAAGCGGAACCATATTTCTAATATATATCGGAATTTCAACGGTACTCCCCAGATCCCCCTGAAAGCTCCCAGCGATCATTGTATCAGCAGCAACAATAATTAAATCGCTCTCAATCGATTGGATCAGGTCTCCTCCTGAATTGATCTCAACAACAACATCATAAATCCCAGGTGTCTCATAGGTGTGCGATGGTGATTGCACGGACGATTGCTGGCTATCTCCAAAATCCCACAACCAGCTATCAGCAACAAGTTCTGTTTCACCGGTAAGATTCACTTCGTGGGGCACAATACCAAAAGGTTCATCGACTGAGACAGCGATTCTTTCCGGTTCTATATTTCTAATCAAGAACTCAACCGAAGGGCTGCAACCGGACCAGGGACAATACAGATCATCAATTGAGAACCATGCATTTAACGAGCCGCCCCATCCATAATTAAAATGATACTGCAAAAGTCCACCGGTATCGCGATAACCATCGCAGACGATCGAATGACTGAAGATTCTGTACTGCATCGGCCGTCCCGCTTCGATTTCATCCCGGATTATGCCATACCAACTGTTAACATCATAGGAAGAGCGATTCTGTTTATTGGCCCCGCCCTTATATTTGAAATATGAGGGAAAGACATTAATAGCCATATCGGTGTAGGTACCGGAACCGCAACGACCATAATCCATACTGAAAGCAACTCCAACTTCGTAGCTGATTTCGGCTAGATTAGCCGCATCATCATCCCAGATATAAGGATCAGAAAAATCGGCAGAAAGATTCTCACCGGGAGTACCTTCATCATTGCAAGAGTCATCGCCATCCCAGGTATATGCTTTTGAACCTTTTCCGGTTAGCGGCCACTCCCAAAATCTTAAAATCTGTGCCGCGGCGGTGGCGACACAACCGACAACAGTTCGACCGCCGTCACCCATCGGGCAAAGATTATTGTACGGTGCACCCTGATGCCAGGCAGTTGTTAGTAATGGTCCGCCCACTGCTCGAGTTTTTTCGCCTGAAATATATTGAATTAAAAAATCTTTTTCATTGAGAAGATAATTATCCCAATCATCACGATAAATAAAATCGTGGTCGGACCTATTATCTCTGGTCGAGTATTCAAGGCTGCCGAAATAATCTTCAAAACGATTTATTCGGTCAGATAGGATATCCTGTATAAGAAACAGAACTCCCCCCGGCTCATCGAAATCGATCCTGCTATTGTCTGAGCTAACCAGAACCGGCGGCAGTTCCATTAAAACCGGAACCACCACAAAACCGTTTGGTTCAATCTCGTAATAATGTGCCATCACAATTCCATCCTGCGAAATCTCTTTTATCTCAGAAATCACCGGCTTATCAATTCCGCCCCAATTTCCGTTGGATTGTATATTTAGGGCTAGCCAGTTTTGGCAAACCAGAGACATTTCATCAGGTTCGGCTAGTTCGGCATAGAGTTGGGAAGGTGCTATGGTAAATAGCATTATTAAAAAATGGCTTAAAAAAAAGAAATTTAGACAATGCTGCAAAATTCCGGATTTCTTCATTTTTTCCCCGCCTATCATATAGATGCGTAAAAAAACATGTAAAATTTTGATACATATGAAATATAACTGAAAGACTATTTTTGTCAAGAATTAAGGTGTTTTCAGATTAAATACAGAATAGATAAATGGAATTTGCGTAATAACTTAACAAACATGCAACATTTCTATTTAAAAAAACGTCAAAGACATCATAGCAGGAGGTATTTTGAAAGGCAAATATATTTATTTAATTTGTATATGTTTCGTTTTAATCGTTTTGTGCGGGCAGACCTATGCCGGATCGGCAGATCTAACCATAAATAATTATGGAATCGGTTTTGGCAACTCTAAAAAACTAAATGGTATCAGGATTAATCTAAAAGATCATCATGTCCGAGAGGTTAACGGTTTTAACTTAACCTTATGGGCGCCGGGGAAAAATAAACGGCTTACTATGAATGGAGTTGCAATAGGCGTTTATGGCCAATCAGCAAATATATTTCGCGGAATTTCAATAGGAGGAATCAGCATCGGAGGCGGGAATATTAATGGCATTGCATTAAGTGGTATTGAAATAGATGCTGATGATATCAATGGTATCGCCTTTGGCGGTATTGGGCTGAGCGCTCGCAATATTAGAGGAATTGTCATCAGCGGTGTAGGAATGAGCCTGAGTTATGTTGATGGTATCGCCATTAGCGGAGTAGGAATGGGAGAAGGCGATATAGACGGATTGGCAGTATGTGGACTAGGTATGGGTATTGGAAAACTCAGGGGAGTTGCCATAGGCGGACTAGGTATGGGAACTGGCGACGTTGAGGGGATTACTATCTCAGGCTTGGGTTCCGGCCATAACAATTTCACCGGAGTTTGTCTCAGCGGGCTGGGAATGGGAACCGATGATTTCACCGGTATTGGTATAGCCGGATTGGGCTTTGGCTCAACTAATTTCAAAGGTCTTGGAATGGCCGGTCTCGGGATTGGAGCTAATAATATTTCCGGAGTGGTAATCGGTGGAATCGGTGCCGGAGCTGAGCATATTAATGGGATTGCTATTGGTGGTTTGGCCGTTGGGGCAAAAAATATGAATGGTCTGGCTATCTCAATCGGTGTTGTGGGCGGACAGAATATCGACGGTGTCTCTATAGCAGGATTGGGAATTGGCGCCAAAGAACAAAAATGGTTATCACTGGCAGGCGGATTTATTGTTGGTAGTAAAATTGACGGAGTTTCTATTGCAGGTTTGGGAATAAAAGGGTACGATTTAAACGGAATAAAAATTGCACCGTACTGCCATGCCAAAGATCAGATGATTGGCGTTTCAATATCAATAATTAATATTGCCGAGAATCTAAAAGGTTTGCAGATTGGCCTTCTCAATTTTGCCGGAAATAACAAGGCACCATTCAAACTAACGCCGTTATTTAATTATCATAAATAAGAAAAGATGATTGGACTAAAAAGATAAAAGGAACTCCTTCCCTCACTAAAGGAGTTCCTTTATCCCCACCTCTTAATTACCCTTCACCGCCATATATAAAGAGCAACTAACTTCATAGCCTTATAGTATCAACTTCTATACCAAACCTGATACAATTTTAATTTTGCTGTGTAACTTATTGTACTTCATAAATATAAAAATTATTAAGCGGAAATAAGCTTCTTTACTATATGGCACGCAAACGCAGTAACTGCGCTCGAAAATGACCGGAAGAGACTAACAACAAATAAACCCCTTGACTATTAGCAGGTTACAAAAAACATCGCTTGCGCCGTATATAACAGAAACAGCGTCATTCATACGCCTTATGCGAACCATTTGGCGATTGCCATTTAATCTGAGAACAGATTGCAATGATACATCTTACTAATTTATTCAATTTACGACAAAATTGGTTTTAAATATTAAACTTGACATCGTAATATTATTTAATAGCTTGGAATTATTACATTTTTAAAAACCTAATTAAACGGAGGACTTAATATGCGACGTTTACTCATTGTCCTTGGCTTAATGCTTCTCTGCTTTTCGATTGCCAATGCCCAGACCCCTAAGGTCGGTATTGGTGTTTTTGGCGGAATGAACATGCCGATTTTGCAGGATGATCAGGGTAATGGTACAGTCTTTGGTCTCAAGGCAAAATTGAAAGTGATCCCGATTGTCCTGTTGGAACCAAATATAACTTTTGGTAAATGGGGCGAACCGGACCCGTTTGAAGGTGTTGTTTTGGGTTCAGGCTCAAAAATCACCTCATTTGGAGTTGATGCTGTTCTTGGCGGCACTCCTGGAATGGCCGGTTTTAAGCCATTTTTCCTTGTCGGCGCCGGAATCTATACAATAAAAAATGATGATACCGGTTACGATGAAAGCAAACTTGGTTACAGTGCCGGGCTGGGAGTTGGTATCGGGGTTGGACCGAAAATGGATGTCGACATCAGTGCCAAAGCAATATTCGCACCTCAGGATGGTGGCGCCAAAAAGGCGATTTTCATCACCGGCGGATTAACCTATTACCTTGTCGGTTTATAAGGAGGTGTTTGAAATGAATAAACATAAATCTATATTAGCTATCCTCGGGTTAATTCTTATCTGCCTTGTTTTTGTCGGCTGTAAGGATCTTCTGATTTCCGGCACTTTTATTTTTGTCGAAACTTTTGAATATTCTGCTGATGGCGATTTTTATTTCTATCAGGTTGATATTACGACAGATCCTGATTGGGATGAACATAAGGATAAAATTGATTTTGTTGATGCGGTAGGAGTCGAATTCTTTATCACTAATGAAGAAGAAGGTGATGTGACATTCGACGCATATATTGACCGCTATAGTGGCCTAGGGCCACTTCCGTCAGAGGTTCCAACCTCAGCAACTCAGATCATTGATGGATTTACCATTTCGCCAGGTGTTACTCATATTACTTATAAGGAATCCCTGGGCTTCTTAACCGGATTGGATAGTCTCAAGGCATACTCAAAAATCGGCCAGTTTGACTATTATGGTGAAGTAACCGGAAATACTGGCGGCACCTTTACAATTGACTCAGCCAAAGTGGTTGTTACCCTTTCAGCCAGCGAATAGCTGAACTCAATTTCGAAGTAATTTATGGCGGGGTTCAAACGGACCCCGCTTTTTTATTGAATAGTTTTTAATCTATTTATCAGCTCGGATAATTCATTAAATTTTGATTTATAGCTTTCGGCACTGGAATTATACTCAGCAAATCTCTCAAAATATTTTTGTGCCATATTTAAATCTCTTTTATGTGCATAAGATTTTGCCAACATATAATAAAAATTAGGATTTGATGAATCAATTTGGAGCCGCTTCTCGGAATAATAAATGGTGGAATCATACTCCTGCATCAGAAAATGGAGATTCGCCAAGCCATCGATAATATATTTCCTTGAGTTGTCTAGCCTATACCCATGCCGTAAATCATCCAGAGCTTTTTTATAATCACTCTGAGCCATATAAATTTTAGCCCGATCACCATAATAGTTGGCATAATACCGACCCAACTGAATTGCCTTCTCAATATATTTAAGCGATAATTCATAATTCCCCTGAAGATAATTAAAACGAGACATGATACTTTGGTAATAGCCATCAAAGTCATTCGGCTCAATCCTATTTAGAATGGAGGCAGCCAATTCCATATCGCGCCTCTTAAGAGCCTTGATAACACTATCGCATTTGTTTCTTCTGGGTAAACTAAATTTGTACGTCTGCTCAAGTGAATCGGCTTTGGCAAAATCTCCTCGATTATGATGATAACTATATAAATTAAAAAGCACACTCAATGATCGGCCGGTATCCATTGCTATAAGCGACTCAGCATAAGCGACCGATGATTCTCGTTGGAGATTAGTCGCCATATATGGAACCGGAAAGATAATCAGCAATAAAATAATGGACAAAACA
Source organism: Candidatus Zixiibacteriota bacterium (assembly GCA_032123495.1). Lineage (GTDB taxonomy): Bacteria > Zixibacteria > MSB-5A5 > GN15 > PGXB01 > JAAERC01. The sequence goes on from JAQBFG010000155.1 coordinate 5,928, forward strand.
AACCTTTTAATAAGATTCGAAATAGTGACATTACTTTTGAAAATAAATAGAATTGTCAAAGGATAAATGGTCAGTGCAAACAGGTCCCAATCTCTCGGCATACCAAGTTTGGGATCAATAAGAAATAAAAATAAGAGACCCCCGACTGATGTTATAATTAAAAATATGGTCTCATATTTGTATGTATGCGATAATTCATTTATTCTAATAAGAGTAATATAGACAAACAATAATGGTGTAAGCAAAACAGTTTGATTAATAATATCGATTAAATGGTTTGCCGCAAATAACGAATATTGCATATCGGACAGATTGGATGAGATTACATCGATAAACATCGCCTGAAAATATATATCGGTTAAATACTTATAAATAAAGATACTGCCAATAATTACACAAATAACAGTAGTATAAAGCCAGGTATAGTTCTTATTACTGTTCCTTTTTGTTTTATCGCTTCTGAATAATAATGTTAAATACAATGCTCCGGGCAGGAAAATTGATATCTGCATATGCAGCGCCATTCCGATCAGAAGAAATATCCACATCGGGATTAAACCATTTCCGCATTTAATATATTTAATTGCGAAGTACAAAAAAGTGGTCATAAATATCCAAAGAATCGGATAATGCTCGATATAACCGAACCATAATAGAAGAGAACCGGATAGTAACGAAGAAGAAAATATCAAAAGTTGTCTGATCTTATTGATTGAGATAATCTGAGCAATCGCAAAAAATAACCATATCGTCACGACTCCCGAACAAACCGAGACGATCTGAATCACCAAAGTAGATGATCGCACGGTCGGCGATCCGACTATAGCTCGCAGCTGTTCGAGAAGTATTATCACTCCGATCTCGCTCCACTTATATAGCGTATTAGATTCGGAGGCAATGTTTTTTAAGATTGAATAACCATCCCCCAGAAAATGGGTCGGCATTGTAAATATTATAAACAGCAATGCAAACGGAAGAATAAATAGCATCCTATACAATAATCGTCTTTCGCACTCAAAAAAAGTATTCGAAAACCAATCGATAAATCTTTCGCCCCAAATCTCAGATTTTTTAATAAATGGAAGCACTAAAGCGAATGCCGAAATACCAAAAAAAGCAAAAGAATAGCCAGCCGGTAAAAATATCAGATGATTAAAGCCCCAGGTTCTTGACTCCGGATACAGAAATGGAATTATCCGAATTAAAACAAGAATAGCCAGCGCGGAATACAAATACCAGAATTGTTTGCTTTTTTCTATCATTTAATCTTTATCGTCTTTAATCTGCAATCTATCAATCTGTTTTTGAAGATTATTCAGTCCGATGGCAAGTATCGAATCCTGGCCTATTCTTATTTCAGCTTCATTGGCATAGTAGTTTGCGCTGTCGTAATTATTTTTTAAGGCGTACGCATTGGCCAGCCAGTAATAACCAATCGGTAGTGAAGAATCAACCTGTTTTATTCTTTCGGCATAAATGATGCAGGTATCATATTGCTTAAACAGAGTCGAAACATAGGTCAGACCCTCAAGGATAACGATACTGGAATCATCGAGCTGATATGCCTTTCGCAGATCTTTTGAAACTTTTTCTTTCTGATTCATATTTAAATAAATCATCGCCCGTTCACGATACAGCTCCGAAAAATATCGCCGCAATTCAATTGTATTGTTGATATGTTTTAAGGCTCTCTCATAATCTCCCTGAAGATAATATAATCGCGACAGAGCCCGCTGATAACTGTCATCAAACTTATCCGGTAGCACCGTTTGTAAAATCGTGGCCGCCAATTCTATATCTCCAATATCCATAGCATCCATAGCGTCGTTGCACTTTATTTCACCCGGATAATAGGTATGATACTGGTATCCCAGTTCCCTGACTTTATCGTCATTGCCAAGTTTTTTGTAGTAATCATAAAGGATTATTATCCCGGCAATTGTTTTTTCGGAATCAAGTTTTATTAGTTGCCCAATATACTCTTCTGATGCTTCGCGATTGAGTGTCGTCAATAAATATGGCACCGGTGAAATAGCTAATAACAGGACAATCGGAATTAAATATTTTTTCAGCGATTCAACAACCGAATCATCAAGCAGTATAATAAATAGTAATGTTATCGAAAACGGAGTCAGAGCAAACAGATCCCAATCACGAGCCATTCCTAATTTTGGATCAACAAGAAACAAAAACAACATACATCCGACCGAAGAGAGAGCCAGAAAGAAAACCTTTCTATGTTTAAGCATTGATCGAATATTTCTTAGGCCCAAAATAAAAACAAGAATAAATAGCGGTGCAATGAGAATAAACTCATTTAAAATATCAAACAGATGCACCGGGCTAAAAACGGTATTCAACGGATCTCCCGGTTTGGCACTAATTAGCGGTATAAACATATCCTCAATATAAAGATCGGTAAAATATTTATATAAAATCGCAGATATTATCCCAACAGACGCAACTATTACAATGGTGTAAATTAATTTTTTATAGCGCTGATAAAAAACAAACCCTCTCCCCTGGCTCAAGGTAACAAAAATAACGGCTGGCATAAATATTGACATCTGCATGTGGAAAACCATGCCAATCAAGAGAACAGCCCATGCTATCACTATCCCTCGTTGATATTTATAATATTTCAGGCAGAAATATATTAGAACCACGTGAAAGACCCAGATTATATGATAATGTTCGGCATACCCAAAAAACAAAAGCACTGTCCCGGAAAATATCGACGAAGCAAATATAATCAAACGCTTTATTTTATTTTCGGTGGCGACTCGGGCAATCAGAAAGAAAAACCAAACCGTAATCAATCCTGAACCAATCGATACTATTTGAAAAGCAAGCAGGGCCCCTGCGGCAAGCTCTCCACCGACCAGCGACTTAACAATGATCATAAACTTGGCGACACCGATTTCGCTCCATTTAAATATCCCCAGTTCGCCCCATTTGAAAAACATTCCGGTGGCCGGGGTGAGATCTTTGATCAGAATATAGCAGTCGCCAAGAAAGTGAGTTTGTGCTACATTAAAAATAAAGATTAATGTAATAATTATAACAAACACGGCACGATTGATAAAAGCATGGGGACCATCGAGAAACATTGTTGAAAATCGCTGTGCCAAAATATCGCCCCAACTTGCCGCTCCCCTAAAAAGCGGTATTAACAAAGCAATCGCCGAGATAACAAAAAACAGGACAGTAAAATAATCGGGAAGATATATTAGATGATTAAATCCCCAGTAGCGGCCATCCGGGTCGAAAAACGGTAATATTCTTATCAGAACCAATCCGGCCATGAAAGAATATATAATCCAGTGTAATTTGGCTTCCGGTTTTGTTGTTTTGTGCATCATACAGTTTAATATATTCAATATATTTCTATAGTTCAAATTAATTTGTAACAACCCGTTATTGTTTCATAACAATTTTACCAAAAATCCTGAAACCGTTTTATAAACAGAATAGAAATCAGCTGCAAGGTCAGAATAAACCAAAGAGTGGATTTAGTTTTATCTTTAAATCGGATATCTAACTCGGACACAACAAATATCAATACCAGCGGCATCATAAATATCCATAAACGGCCGACCTCACTTTTTGTTTTCCCGAAAATTCCGAGTAATAAAAAGATCAGTATAACTATTGCATAAAAGAGATTTTCCATATTGAATTGACCTTTAGTTATTTCTGAAATCTTTTGTCTGCCACCTGCTAAAAACAGGATTGCCACCGGTAACCCGATCCAACATAAAAATTCAATATAATTCAGGATGCCGTATAAGGCGATGTTTGATAAACTATTATCCCAATTCTTCCACGCCTGATGAAAAATCATGGCATTTTCATAGCGAACAAAAATATTGTAATTCAGTAATAACCAGAATAGTATCAAACCAATTAGAAAACCAATAGCCAGGCCGACAAATAGTTTAATATTGAGAATATTTTTTATTCCGCTTATATCATTTGAATAAATATATACCCCGGCAGCAAGCAGACCAAGCGGTAAAATCACAAGAAGAGAAAAAGAAAAATATATCGAGAAATAGACGTACAGGCCGGAAACAATAGAGAGGACGATATTTTTCTTTTTGAAACTGTATAAAATCATCAATAAACTTGTTATGAATAACAGTGGATATAGCACTTTGTCAAGATGCAAAGTAACCAGCGTTACACTTGGTATAAAAAGATATATCAGACAGGGCAAAATAGCTCTTTCATCTTTTAGAAACATCCGGGCTAAATAAAAGAGCGGAATTAGTACCAAATAGGAAAGCAATGGATACAGATATGAAGCAAAACTGCTTAGTTTCTGTAATCGAACCTCAGGAATAGACGATGGCGAGATCATATTTGATAATTTTTCGGTAATCATATAAAACAAAAGATGCCCCGGTGGTTTGGTTTTGGCAAACAGGATTGATTCGTTTTGCTCTAATCCTTTTTCATAATTAGTGGCAACGTCAATGATATCTATCTCGGATGAAGCAATCTTCGCAAACTCTGAATGACCGGTTGTAAGCATTCGTTCTCTGATACTATCGATTCCCCTGCCTTCCATTAGACCAAATCCCATTTGCATCATATATCCCAAAATAATGAGAAGTAGCAGATTTCGCTTATTATGTTCCGGTCGTTTAAGAACATAACTAATTATTAAAAATGCAACCAAAGCCAGCGGAACAATAAACCAGATATAGGCCAGCGGTTTGTCAGTGTAATGCATAAAGTGCCAGGTATAGCCG
>JAQBFG010000156.1:0-17735 GCA_032123495.1 Candidatus Zixiibacteriota bacterium
CCAAAGACATCATTGAGCACCGCCTCATAACTTTCCGCCCAAAGATGCATATCATCAGATACTCTTATCAATTGCGAATTAATACGAATGCGGTTTTCCGGATTTGATTTATCCCAACGGATTGTGCCCTCAAGAATAAAATCAACCTTTAATTCTTTGCCAATTTGTTTCAGATTTTTATTGCTGTCTTTGTATTGCATTGAACTGGTCCGCGAAATTACTCCCAACCCCGAAAGCTTAGCCAAATTTGTTGTAATTTCTTCAGTAATACCATCAGCAAAATACTCATCTTCCGGATCACCGAGATTCTCAAGCGGCAATACGGCCAGCATTATTTTTTTGATATCGGTATGATTAGAGAGATTATCTTTATAAGCAAACTTCCAAATGACAAAGATTGTAATTAATAACACCAAAGCCGAGGGAACAACATACCGGTTCCATTTGTCAACCGGTTTTGCAGTTTGGGCAGATTTTGAAGACAATCGTTTTAAATCAGATAAAACTCCGGCGGCAGACTGATAACGAAACTCAAGGTTTTTTTCCAATAATTTTGTAACTATTTGCTGCAATTCATCCGGGACATTACTTTTGTATCTTGATAATGGTTCAGGGTTGTCATTAAGTATCGAATTTAATGTTCCAGCTTCGGTGTCTCCTTTAAAAGGCAATCGTCCGGTTATCATTTCATATAAAACTACGCCCAGCGAGAACAGGTCTGATCGATGATCAATCTCTTTTACCTGAATCTGCTCCGGTGACATATATCCTATTGTACCAAGTGTCGAACCGGTCTGCGTCAGCTTCTCCGTGCCTTTAACAGTCGCCAAGCCAAAATCAAGCAGTTTCGGTCGTTCATCAGAATCTACAACAATATTTGACGGCTTAATATCCCGGTGAACAATCCCGGCCTGATGAGCCTTCTCCAACCCCTCACAGATTTGAATAGTCAGTTTGATGGTATCATCAATACTTAATTCTATTTTCTTGATGATATCCCGTAAAGGTTTACCATCACAGCATTCCATTGCAAAAAATGGCCTGCCCTTATAATTCGAAACTTCATAGATAGTCACAATATTGGGATGATTCAGTTTCGCGGCTGCTTGTGCCTCGCGTGTGAACCTCGCTTTGGCGGTTTCATCGGAAACAAAATGATACGGCAAAAATTTTAGCGCTACATCGCGCTTTAATTCGGTATCCTCGGCCAGATAAACCTCACCCATCCCACCGGCACCGATTTTGGAGATAATCGTATAATGCCCGACCTTGGCTCCTTTGGTCAGCGACACAAACGAGTCTGTGCGATTTTTATCCTGATTATTATCTGTCATTCAAAAATCCTCAGATTGAGCTGATAGTAATAATATAAAATCAACTCGAGACATCGGAATAATAAGCGGTATGACTTTCCAAATCAATCATAAAATCAATATAAAATAATTCCGGTAAAAAGAAGCAAAAATTAATTTTTATCTTGCCTGTAATATGCAGAGTTGTATATGATTAACCGATAAATAGGCAGGGGGTAATAATGGCTCCGTTAATAACGAAAGGGAATTGTTATGAAAAGATTTTTATTGATTCTGCTGATGTTTGGTTTTTCCATAACCTCGGCTCAGGATGGCTCTCAATCCGGCGATGCACTATACCGAAAAATCCAGCATCTGATGGACTCAACTTTACTGGTCGAAGGTAATGTCTTTGCACCAAAAACGTATGAGAAGGCAAACAAAGCTTACCAAAAAGCAAAAAACGCAATTAGCAATGCCAATAAAAAAACCACCATTGATAAATACCTGTTCGAAACAGAAGAGTATGCTGAAAATACATTAAAAGCTGCTGAAGTGGCCAAGCTGACCTTGCAGGAATACCTGGAACCGCGCGACAAGGCCAAAACAGCCAAAGCTCCGATGCTGGTTACCGAACTTTATGGCAAAGCTGAGGAACAGTTTATCAAAGCGACTGAAAATGTCGAATCTGGAAATGTCAAAGGCGGTTTGAAAAATGCCGACAAAGCGATACCGTTATTTAATACTGCCGAGCTTGAGGCTATCAGGACTGACATTATGGGTACTGCCGATATTTTGATCCAAAAGGCAATTGAAGGTGATGCCAACAAATACGCCCTTTCTACTCTCGATAAGGCCAAAACTGCCCGTACCAAATGTGATGCCATTCTGATGAATGATCGCTATGAGCGCGATAAATCTATTGAAGAGATCAAAAGAGCCGAGTATGAAGCTCGTCACGCCGCCAATATTTCTCAGTCGGTGAGATCATTGAAGAAAAATGATCAGGCCTGGGAAAAGTTGATGCTGGTTTATGAGATCCAGATGGGCCGGATCGGTGATGAAGTTGGTTTGGGCAGACTCCCGTTTGACGAGGGACCGATTGCTGCCTCTGACAGTTTGATATATTATATCCAGGATTTGAAATCAAAATCGACTTCATCAGGTGACCTCAGTCAACAGCTGATTGCAAAACTACGAGCAACGGTGACTAAAATCGATCCTGATATATTTACGACTGACCCGCTACTACTGGCTGATGATCTTGATAATCGTGTTACCTCACTACTGGCCGATAGCAAGCAGATGTCCGGGGAAATTACAGATCTTGAGGCAGCCAAAGAAGAGGTTGATGCAGAGCTTGAATCACGTACTGCGCGTGAGGATAAATTCCGGGCTGCTAAAGTACTGATTAACCCATCTGAAGGCGAACTGCTGTATAGTCCGTCGAATGATATTATTCTTCGTTTGCATGGATTATCTTTTGATGTCAACAAATCTGATATTCAGGATGATCATGTGGCACTGCTCGATAAAGTCAAACAGGTGATCCAGATGTTTGATTATTCACAGATCATTATCGAGGGACATACCGACTCGCGCGGTAACCCATCGGCTAACACATCACTTTCCGAAAAACGTGCCTACTCAGTCATGCAGTATCTTCGTCAGGCGATGCTTATCAGTGCCGACAAGATCAAAGCAATTGGCTATGGTGCCCACAAACCGGTGGCATCAAATGAGACCGTTGATGGTCGTGGCAAAAATCGCCGGATAGATGTTATTATTATGAATTAGTTTAATTTCAAAGATTTTTTTAGGCGGTCAAATTTTATTTGGCCGCTTTTTTTAATTTCTGATTTTCTTATTCTATGATTAAATTATTTTAACTTTAATTTTAGAAGGAGCAATCTTATGCCAAAGATTGATTGGTTCTATTGTCGTCAGGGTTGACAGTCATGCAATAAGACGCGGGAGTTTCTCGCGAAACACAAAATCGAAGTAAAAACAGAAGATGACGCCCGAAAGACTGTCCTCAAAGAAAAAGACGCCAATGAGATGTTTGCTGCGGCCAGCAAGCTTTATGTCGCCAGAGGTAAAAAGGTCGTTACTTTTGATTTAAAAAAGGAAAAACCGGATAAAGAAGCTTTCGAGAAGATGATTCTGGGCCGCACCGGGAATCTGAGAGCACCGACAATCCGCATGGGAAAGAAGCTGATTATAGGCTTTAACGAAGATTCCTATCGGGAGTTTTTCGGCATTAAATAGCCTAATTTACCAAACATTGACTAACATATTGCGGTCGCGGGTTAAAATCCCCGGCCGCCTTTTTTTGCCATTTATTCAGAATATTATCTGGCATAATTTTCCTATAACCTGTTTCAATTGTTTCATCAAAATGAAACATGTTCCATTTCATGTTCAAAGCTTGAACAATGTCTATAAATCTCACAGGTTTTTAGGCCCAATATCGTTCAAATTCTCCTACAAAAACACCAATACCGCTTGTTATACATCACCTTAGCAAATCCGAACAATTTTGGCCCACTTTTTGACATTACTAAATCATGTAAATACGGTGACGATAAAATTTAAGGAGAATAAAATGAAAATGAGGGCTTGCATTTTGCATCAAAAATTAAGACAAACCGTTTCAATATTAACCATTAGTGCTATTTTTTCCCTATTGTTTCTTGTACTGGCGGTGCCGATCAAGGCTGGCAAGGTGACACCAACTACCATTACTATTAGTTGGACAGCGCCCGGAGATAATGGTAGCTCAGGATGTGCTAATTTATACGATATCCGTTATGCCACCACGACGATAAACAGCGGCAATTGGGACAACTGTAATCAAACAGACGATGAACCAACCCCGCAGCCATGCGGAAGCCTGGAAAGTTTTACCCTTACCAATCTTGATCCCGATACCTGGTATTATATTGCAATAATAACCGCCGATGAAGCTTCCAACTGGTCGGGACTATCCAACGTGATTGCGATTAAGACCCAATCGCTCAGTCTTGATGTTGAAACCGATGAGTCGATTTTACCTGATGATTTTCACCTGGCACAGAATTATCCTAATCCATTTAATCCGGCTACTAAAATCGAATTTTCTATTCCGGTCACCGCCCATGTTACAATATCGGTATTTAATATTCTTGGGCAGGAAACAGCCAGACTTGTCGATGAAATCAAACCGGCTGGAAATTATTCAATTATCTGGGATGGGGTTGATTCATACGGCCAGAATGTCTCATCCGGTATATATTTCTATCGTATCAACGCCAATGATTATAGCGAATCGAAAAAAATGGCATTAGTACAATAATATACTATCCTGCGTTATTTTAAAACGGCGTTTCGGCGCCGTTTTTTTTATGCAAAATATTGGTAGTAATAAATAGATAGATAATTTATTATCAGATTATGAATATCCTTGGAATATCAGCCTATTACCATGATAGCGCATCCTGCCTTGTTCGCGATGGAATAATCATCGCCGCCGCGCAGGAAGAACGATTCAGCCGTATCAAGCATGATTCCAATTTTCCGGCACAGGCAACCGCATATTGCCTCGAAGATGCTGGTATAAAACCACATCAAATTGATCTGGTTGCTTTTTATGATAAACCATGGATAAAATTCGAACGATTGATGGAGACCTATCTGACTTTTGCTCCGCGCGGGATCAGGTCATTTCTTCTCGCCATGCCGCTCTGGCTCAAGAAAAAACTCTGGATGAGTGAACTGATAAAAAAAGAACTACCGGGGTATAAAGGTGAAATTCTTTTCCCTGAACATCATCAGTCTCATGCCGCTTCGGCCTTTTTCCCCTCACCATTTGATCAGGCCGCTATCTTAACTATGGATGGTGTCGGCGAATGGGCAACGGCCTCCTACGGTATCGGTGTCGATAACAAAATAGTATTGCAGCATGAACTGCAGTTCCCACATAGTCTGGGACTTCTCTATTCGGTCTTTACTTACTACACCGGCTTTAAAGTCAACTCGGGCGAATACAAAATGATGGGGCTGGCGCCATACGGGGTACCCAAATATATGATGACCATTCTCGATAACCTGATTGATCTCAAAAGCGATGGCAGTTTTCGACTCAATATGGAATATTTCAACTACTGCTCCGGCCTGACCATGACGACACAAAAATTTCATGATCTTTTTAATGGTCCTCCCCGCCAACCGGAATCGAAGATCACCGAAAAATATATCGATATTGCCTCCTCGATTCAAAAAGTAACAGAGGAAATAATATTAAGAATGGCACGCCATATTCGACATCAGACTGGTCAGAAAAATCTTTGTCTCGCTGGCGGTGTTGCCTTGAACTGTGTCGCCAATGGTTTTTTATTGAAAGAAAATATCTTTGATAATATCTGGATTCAACCTGCGGCCGGTGATGCCGGAGGTGCCGTTGGCACTGCCCTTTTTGGCTGGTATCATGTTCTTGATAATAAGAGAAATTCAGATAGGACAAATATCGATTCGCAAAGTAAATCATATCTTGGACCTGAATGGACAGCTGACGAAATAGAAACTTTCTGTAAAGACAATAGCTATCCGTACACCCGGCATACTGAAGACGAGACTATTGATCTAACCGCCGAGGCAATTTCCGACGGCAAAATAATTGGATGGTTTTCCGGCCGGATGGAGTTCGGACCGCGGGCTCTTGGGGCCAGATCGATTCTCGGTGATGCGCGATCTGAAACGATGCAATCGGTAATCAATCAAAAGGTCAAGTTCCGTGAATCGTTCCGGCCGTTTGCACCATCGGTACTGGCAGAGGATGTCAACGAATATTATGATCTTTCGATTGAATCACCATACATGCTCCTGACGGCGCAGGTTAAAGAAAAATACCGTTCTGTTATTTCGAAAGAGGATATGCAGCAAAGCTGCCTTGATAAACTGAAGGTTATCAGAAGCAAAATCCCGGCAGTGACACATGTTGACTATTCGGCACGAATACAAACAGTAAGCAAGAAAGATAATCCAAGATACCACGCCTTAATATCAAAGTTCAAAGAGAAAACAGGGTACGGTCTGATTGTTAACACCTCTTTTAATAAACGGGGTGAACCGATTGTTTGTACTCCAGGTGATGCCTACAATTGTTTTATGTTGACCGGGATCGATATATTAGTAATGGAAAATATTATTCTTTATAAAAACGAGCAGCCGGAATATAAAGCCGAAGATAGTGCAATCAGCTTTACAGCACAAAAGAAACTAACAATAGAATGACCGAACACAATAACATACAAATTCAAGAAAAACATCGCTTAAGAAATTTCGGGATAACAATGGCGGTTGTACTAACTATAATCGGCTCTGTTTTGTTATGGAACGACAAACCAGCCTGGCTATACTTTTATGCAATTGCATTCGTTTTTCTTATTAGTGGTCTTGCATTTCCAAAATTATTGTATCCGGTTGAATTTGTCTGGATGAAACTGGCGTTTATTCTCGGTTACATTATGACTCGAATAATATTAACAATAGTGTTCTATCTTGCAGTTACTCCGATTGGATTATTGAGACGATTGTTCAGCAAAGACCCGTTAGAAATGAAAATAGATAAAAATGCCGAGAGCTACTGGAAACCGGTTGATCCGAAGGGCCCCAAATCCCGCCCGTATAAGCCGTATTGATTAATATATCTGTTTTATTTTTGTAATAATTCTCTATAACCTTATCACCTCCATTAGATTACAATGAAAATGGGTTTCCTCTTTCGAAGGACAGGCGTTTTGTCATTTTTTTATTTTCGAGCTAATCCAGTTTAATTTCAATAAATCCATGTAACCTTTTCACCACCAGTCAATTACGGCGGAAATGGGTTCGTTCCGTTATTTTTTGACTTTGGACTATCAAACTGATGTTGATTCGGCCAGTCGGTATATTGACATTTTCCGAATTGTGCTGTCTGGAACCAATTCCTGATGGAATCTCCAGAATGGGTTTCCTCCTTCGAAGGACAGGCGTTTTGCCAAAACGCACTTTTCGGACAATAAATGTGTAGTAAAATTGTAATTAATTTTTTGTTTTATTGACCTCATAATTAAGATGCACGAGTCGATTTAACGGTGATATTGTGGTGAAATTGTTCCTAACAGTTGCCCTCGGGCAGACGGGGGCATCTGCCGCCCACTAATTATGAAAACTTGCCCAATAATAGGAAATGCCAAATTCTACTTTCTTGATTATATTAAAATGTTTTATAACCGAAATCATTGTCATTCAAATTCTCGGTATTATCCCGGTTGGATTTGAGATGATGGAAAAACTGACTTAACTGCGGTTCGTTTTTGCGGAGGAAAACCGGAATGGACAGTATCACTCTTCTCGGCTTAGTAGCCGGAATGCTCACCACAGCGGCGTTTCTTCCGCAACTTATCAAAGCTTGGAAATCGCGCTCCACCAAAGATATATCTTTGTTGATGTATGTGGTCATTTGCACCGGTATCCTGATGTGGCTAATCTATGGCCTGTGTATTGGCTCGCTGCCGATTATTGTGGCCAATACCGCGACGTTGTTGATCGTGATTGCGATATTAATCCTGAAAATCAGATATCATTGAGAACCCAATTTGCGACTCCGGCAGGTTACGCAATTTTGGTTAAAGAGTTATGCTATAAACAGTTCAGGCAAATATAAGCCGGATAACTCATTAGCCTATTGTGCGGCACCCAGACCTAACACGACACAAATAATATCTTAGGAGCAGCGGGTTGGTTCGGGGCCGTCTTTGTATTTGAAATTAATCAGGAAAACAACATCAAGAATATTAATCGCCCGGTCAGAATTGGCATCGGCGCAACTATTAACAGGTTCACAGACCGGTTGAGGGCCAAATTTGTACTTGTAATTAATCAGGTAAACAACATCAAGAATATTAATACCCGGTTGGCCGTCAAGGTCGCCGCATAAGACATCAAATGTTATCTCATCGATAGCATCGTTGTTGGTCTCATCGGTTTCGATCTTGATATTTTCTTCATCGGCAACAACTCTGACTGTATAAGTTCCGGCCGTTCGAGTGAAATTTGTGCTGACCAGAGTCGGTGCACCAACACCAATATCAATCGCCTGGTTATCAATTAGTTCGTCCCCCACATAAAACCGGATCGAAACATCCTGAAGAACGACACCATAATTATATATCAAGGCTGAAATTTGAACATTTTCCCCGGCCTTAGGATTGTGATTGGAAAAACTGAACACCAGCGACAAATCGGCAAACCAGGCGATACTTTCCCATTGGCGAACCCCCCATCCCGGTCCACCGGGACCATCATATCTGAATATTGCCTGAATCTCGGGAAAACTCATCCCTAACGCTTCCCCGAACAGGTAGATAATAAAAGTGTCGGTGTAATAGCTGTTGACATCTCCGCCGCCCAATGCCCATGCCATAGCCAGCGTTTCGCGATTGTTATCCAGCATGTTATAGAATGTAGCCCAGTTTAAGCTATGAAGATTCCTTAACATCGTCAGCATCCAGGCGGTAATGTGATAACCATTGCTGTTTTGTATTTCATTTAACCAGGGAGAAGTATCGATGTAATCATTGGCAACATAATCATTCCAATTAAAATAGCTGTTACCTGAAAGAATATATCCGTCGGCATAAGTTTGGTTCAGGTCGCCATATTGAACCAGAACATTATATTCATTGTATACTGCCCATCCTTCCGAAAGCCAGACCCGGTTATAAATCTCCGGCGGGCAAATCGAATGAGTCGCCTCATGCAAAGCAATCGACATATACCGCCAGGTATTTCCCAACTCTTCTGATTCACCCCATTGAAGGCAACCCTCCTGATATAGAGGATTTGAAAAACTTAGTTCCATATCGGCAGGATCGCCACGTCCACCATAACAGCCGGTGGCTTCATAAAGATAAATTTTGAACTTTGTTCCGTAGAATTTTTCAGCACTCCACCCGGTGGTACTTTCGAGCAAATCAAATCTCGGTACAAATTTAGCGAAAAAATCAAGGATTGCAGGTTCATTGGCAAGCAGGTATGGCTCATCGACAAACAGATCAAACCGACTGTAGCTGCCGACCGGAATCCAGCTGTATCTATATGTCGAATCAGCACCCGAGCCGGGGCCAATTTCGCCAATTTGTTTCTGAATTACTGTCGGTTCATTGCCAGCAATACCAAGCTGAATAATTGCTGCAAAAAACAATCCACCCAGTATGATAAAACTAATATATTTTTTCATAGCGACTTAAGACCTGTTCAGCAATGTTAGAATTAAATTGACCTGTCTTATAATAACAAAAAATCCAATTTAAACAAGTAATTATTCAATTGAATGAATTAGAGGTCAAGCGCTTACATCAAAAGGAAAGGCCGCCCGGGGAGGACGGCCTACTGTATAGAAAAACATAAAAAGGGGTCTAATTAAATTTGAGCTGTATCAATCTCGTATTTCTTTAATTTGTCGAACAGAGTGGTGTAATCAATCTTTAATACTTCCGCACATTTTCTTTTGTTTCCACGAACCTGTTTGAGCACCCGGATAATTGCCGACCGTTCGGCCTGTCTTTGGGCATACCCGCCGATTTCTTTTAATCCGGCACCTTCGCGCAATCTGATCTCATTGGTGGAGCGAAGTCTGATAGCGAGATGATCCGGTGTTATTTTTTTACCTTCGGCCAAAATAATTGACCGCTCGATTGTATTTTCCAGTTCGCGAACATTACCCGGCCAATGATATTTTTCAAGCAGATTGGTTGCTTCGCGTGAAAGTGTTTTCATCGGTTTTTTCATGTCCTTGATATATTTATCAATAAAATATTCGGACAGCGGTTTAATATCATCGGGGCGATCCCGAAGCGGCGGAATCGTTATTGGAAAAACCGACAGACGATAGTACAGATCCTCACGGAACTGCTTTTTCTTAATCATCTCATTGAGATCCATATTGGTTGCGGCAACAACACGAACATCAACTGCAACCGTTTTGGTTCCGCCCAGCCGTTCAAATTTTTTCTGCTGCAGAACCCTTAACAGTTTGGCCTGAAGAGAAACTTCCAGATCGCCGATTTCATCGAGAAAAATAGTTCCCGAATCGGCAATTTCGAATTTGCCCATCTTCCGGGAAACTGAACTGGTATAGGCACCTTTTTCCGAACCAAAAAGTTCATTCTCCAAAAGTTCCGTGGGGATCGCGGCACAGTTTAGAGCAACATACGGTTTATCGCGACGCGGCGAAAGATTATGAATGGCGCGTGCAAATAATTCTTTACCGGTTCCCGATTCTCCCTGGAGAAGCACCGATGTATCCGACCCGGCGACCTTCTGGATCAGTTTCGAGACTTCTATCATCTTTTCATTCTGTCCGATTATTTCACTAAAACCAAGATTATGCGCAAGTTCTTCACGAAGCAGACTATTCTCGGCCAATAAGCGACGATTCTCTAATGCCCGTTGGATGATGACGGTTAGATGATCGGGATCAAATGGTTTGGTAATAAAATCATAGGCGCCATTTCTCATCGCCTCAACAGCAGTCTCGACTGTACCATAGGCGGTCATAATAACTACCGCCATATCATTATCAATTTCTTTTAATGTAGATAAAACCTGAAGCCCATTCATCTCCGGCATCTTAAGATCGGTCAGGGCCAGATCATAACTTTTGAGGCGAGCCAACTCAAGTCCTTTTTGGCCACCCTCAACGGCGTCAACCTGAAACCCTTCTTCCTGAAGAGTCTGTGACAGCATTGTCCGCATCGAATCTTTGTCATCTATAACTAATATGCTCGGCATGTTTGCTCCTCGATGCATTAAGAACGTTTATTTATTCAACTGCCATAGTGGCGATTTCCCTTATTGTATCGGCTTTAACAGTCTATAGTGCATATCAAAATTTGCACAGTTTTTTGACAAATAGAAACAGTACACCATCAATAGTACAAAGATATCAGATAATATGCAGGAATATGCTCAGCGGATAAATGATGTGTCAACCTGAAACCAAAGACTATTGAATCAGTTCCTGTCGATAATAAAAGCTTTTGGTATAGTTACTGTCGCAGATAGTGATATCATAATAATAGGAATGATAAAATTTAATCGAATTCCCTTTTTCATCAATCCTGCCCCAGAACAATCTGTTACGGCCAGCGGAAAAAACTGAGTCGGTTATTAATCGCACAACCTTATGCTGAGAGGTCTTAAACTCAATTTTGACCGGACAACTGCTGTCACCGGGAACGGTAAACTCAAGTAAAAAGGAATCAACCGGCGGCACAAGTCTAAAAGGGTCGATCTCTACCTTAACCGAATCGAGAGGGATAGTTCGGGCTGGTGGATTAGTATAAACGGTCTTTTGGGGACCAAAACAGCCGGAAATTAAAATCGAACAGCTCAATAATAGCAGCAATAATATTTTCTTAGCAGTCATATAAATATTATACACTATATATTCGAAAAAAACCAGCAGAAATCGGAAAAGGCTTGAAAAAGCCAAGAAATTGGAAAAAATTGACAATCCTCAAGGGCGGCAATTGCGACAAGGTGAAAGACCCTCATTAAATGCATCAATTCTGGACGAAAATTTGATTATGTCCGATATTGGCCTATTTTTAACAGATTGACAGGTCGGTCTATGAAAACGAAGATTTCCTTTGATAGCTAAATAACAGAGTTCATCCGATACCGGTCGCGACCAAATTCCTATTTTATTCGCAATTGCTTCTTTTTGGGCGTTCAAAAGACCGGTTATTCTAATCGAATCGGACAAATTATCATCAAAAAGGTAAGCGTTTGCCATTCCTGACCTTAGAATTGCCTCATTGACACAAATATCATCAATAAACAAGTAACCCAAAATACGGCCATAACGATCACGGCGTCTTTTTGAGTAAGTTACTGTTACAGTTCTGTTTGCAACGAACGAAGCTAAACAGGCAGTTGCCGAGTCATATAATCTGTCACCCCGCTCCGGGCTGTCAATACCTAACAGCCTCAACTTATCCCCGCCAGACAGCTCAATTGTATCGCCATCGATCACTTTTGTAACTAAGTATCTGTCTTCTGGTGACTTATCGATGTCTATTTCGGAGACATAGCGAATTAATAAGACAAATAGAATAAAAATCGGGATTAAATATTTTTTTTTAGGAATTTTCATATAAACTCTACCAATAACATCGCTCAAACTTTGTGAAAATCAATCATTTTTTTTAAAAAGTAGTCATTATTTTATAACTGTATATCATATAACAAGATAACGCAACTATTTAGTTCTATTGGCAAATTTTATTGTAATATATTGGTTCCATTGATTTAATTAGAGTCTTATTTATATAACAATTTCCTTATTATTTTCATATTTCCCTTAACTCGTTATCTTGTATAGAGTAATGGCATATTCGTTCTGTTTTGTCAAAATATCGATTTTTTCATATAATCGATTACAAAAGAAAGACCGTATCAGCCTGTGGAAAAACTTAATTTCCTTTAAGTCGTTCCGTATCATAATATTCCGGCGAATTGGGTTCCCTCCTTCGAAGGACGGGCGTTTCGTCATTTTTCAACTTCAAACTATCATTTTGATGCTAAAACAGATCCTGAACCAATAGCCTGTTTGAAAAATTCTATTCTTATTTATTATAACTCATATAGATACTGATTGGGGGCAAACAATATCGATTTGATGGGGAATTTGTTGATTTATAAATACATCAATTTCAATCGCTATAAAAAACTGGAACATATTCCATTATGTAACAATCACTTATACTTGTGTAACTGACAACGCAAAAGTTTTTTCTATTATTTTATTTTCCACTGACAAGTTTTGGCATCGGTATTTAGTATTATTAGTGAATCTAATGGGAGAATTTTATCAGTAATTCGTTGTTAAACAGGATTATATCCGCAATACAAGGAGATTTCTATGGCAGAATCAACAAATAGCTGGAAAACAAAAATTATGATCTACGGCGGCTTTCTGGTTGTCGGTTTTATCGGCGTTATGGCCGGAAACTGGTTTATCAGTTGGCGACAGGCCGAGGCTAAGGCGGAGTATTCAAAGCGATATATTAGCCAGAACAGCATTACGTTAAAGCAAAATGATATATTCCCGGAAATATCGCTGGTAAACTCTGACGGATTTTTGGTCAATTCTCACGACATACTTAAAGGACAAAACACAGCAATAATGTTTGTTTCGCCGACATGCAGCCCATGTGCCGATGCTGTCGCCACTTGGTCAACATTTTTTGACAAATTACCTGCCGATTTTCAGGTCATCGCCATCACCAATGCCAATTCGGGAAGCACGAGCGAATATTTAGCCGGTTATGATTTCCCATATCCATTTTTCTGCGATACCGGGTATGTTCTCGTAAAAGACTATGGTATAAACAGATACCCAAGTATAATGTGTATAAATAGCAATATTCAAATAGTTGAACCTTATAGTTCGCCTTATAACGATTTTTCGCCTCTCGATGCTTACAAATTGATAAAAACATCAATAATTAAATAAAAAATATTCCAAACTGCAGTATTGGAAAATAGGAAAACGATCGATTCGATCAAAATGGATTTTAAACGAATCTGAAGGAGGTGAAAAACAAATGAAGAAAAAATTAGCCATTATGTTTTTGTTGCTGTTTGCCTTAGCCTTTGCCTTTGGCGCTCTAGCAACAACAGCAAATGCAATTGTAAATCCACCGCCAGGTTGTTGGTGGGAATGCGACAATGGATTCATAAAACTATGTTGTCCTCTGCCTGGGGAATGTGGACCATTCCATTTCCCCCCAATATCATGTTAAGTAAAAAAATAACTGAATCTCATTAATTTGGTTATTACAAGTCAGGAACCAATCGGTTCCTGACTGTTTTATATTTTTATACTTCATAGATCTATAGATAAAACTTGCCAACGAACCATCCGGCGGGCTGTGTTTTATCAAAAAATATGAAATTTTTACCAAAATTATCGATTTATAGGTTAGAATAGACAGACCCATGTCTCTTTGCTTTGGGTTAGGCCCGACAAATACCGATTAATTGTCGAAACCACGGGGGTTTAGACCTGCCCGGACTGCCACGCATATAACAAACCGGTGGGCCGGACATTCCTGTCCGGCGGTTATCAGGGACAGACAGGAATGTCTGTCCTACCTAATGTCCGGTGCGGCATCCCAATATCACGAGTATAAATTCCCGTTTTCACGGGAATGACATTTTAAAGGCACCGGAATGACGTTTTAGTTAGATATGTCAGGATCGCCCTTCATTCTTCAGGACCTACGGCGGGGATCCTGCCCTACAAATACCATTGGCGGTTATCCACAAATTATCAACATTTTGTAAACAAATAAATAATAAATGGGAATATTTTTCCGCTATATATATTATATATATAATGAGCAGGCAGTTTTTTCCTTAATCTAACAACCGCGATAAAAGCTGGAAAGCAACAAGAATCATAAAAATAACGGAAAATATTTCCACTTTTTACTTGACAAATAATCTTTTTCCGTTATTATAGTTGCGAGCGTGTGTTAGATGAATTGTTGCTGAGATGAGAGCCACGATTTTCGGCGACAAAAGTTGTTTACTTCTTTATAATAGATCCAGTCGTTAAAGGGTGCTTTCCTTTAGAGGAAAGTTATGTCTTTTAAAATATTTATTAATCTTTTTAACCTGTAGTTACCAAGCGTAATTTATATTAAAGACCCAATCCTTCTACCACTCGGATTGAATCGCCTCATTTCGATATGTCAACCACAATTAATATTCACATATCGTTTATATTATCAGGAGGTGAAAACCTAATTGATTACAAGGCTACTAATAAGAGCCAGAAGTATTTTAATTCGATAACACGACATTCTGGAGTCGCTTCTTTAATTCTGAAGAACTGGCTCCTTTCTCCAAATTATAGGAATTAGGGATTAATGATTGATACTAGTACTCACATCTCCCTGGACGTTAGGTGAGCTTTGATGATTAGCCAAAAAGCCATAACAAATAAATTTAGTCAAAGAATCTTCGGATTCGGCCGATTAAATATTTATTCGTGTTGGTATGGCCGATTATCGGTATATCAATTGCTAAATCCTAAAAACTTATTTCCTAATTTTAAGGAGGAAATAAATGTTGCTAAATAGAAAACTGATAATCGCGGTACTTACTATTGGGTTAATGATATCCTTTAGTAGTGCGGCTATTGGTTACGATGAAACTAAAGAAAAACCGCTGACGCCGGTCCCGTCGATGAACAACAATCCGACTATCGATGGAGCTACAAAGGTATCACTTCGCAATCATTCCGACATAGCAAAATCTATGGCCGAATTTGCGGTAGAGGGGCAAATTGCCTATCCCGGTGATAGACACTGCCAGGTTATGGATCCTACCTTCCGTAGTTTCACACATTATTGGACCCTTCCCAATATTTATGGGAATACAGCCTTTGGTAACAAATTTAGTGTTACCCAGGCATGTACGCTGAATGATGTTGGTGTTGCTTTGTACGGTGCGTTAATGGAAGGTACTCCGGATTTTGAGATTTCGGTTTGGAGCGGCAACGGTAGCGGTTATCCTGTGGCAAAAATTGCCACTTACACTTACTTGAATGCTTCCTTGCCTGCGGCAGGTGCCTACTTTGTTAACTTGGACCTGACTGGCGAAGCTGGCTATCCGGCCGACTTCCAGTTTGCCGAAGGTGATGAATTCTTTGTTATAGGAAAGCCTATAATAAATACCCCCGCCGACATCATCAGATATCTTTATAGGAATGATGTTGACGACGAAATCGAGCATTGTGTAACAACTTATGATGAAGTCACTTGGTATACAATGACTGAAGACTTTTGGGGCGGCTGGCCGCCACGTGTCTTCACGATTTATGCCGATGTCTGCTACGAAGAAGAAGATCTCGAGGGCACATGCGCTCTTAAGTATGACTATGATGGCGCATATTACCTTTGGGATATGGTCGCGGCCGACGTTAATGGCATGACACACTACGGTGTTGAATTCTCTTCCGCTTTGCCTGAAACGTTGAAAGTCATCAAACTTGGATTCTATGATGTTTGGGATGATCTCGGCAATTCAATTGACGACCCAGCTCCAATTCCGGGCGGTGTATTTCCGGATTTGCGGGTTGATGTCTGTTTTGACGATGGCTTTGGCAATCCTGATATTGCCAGTCCTGAAGCATCTTTCATTTTAAATGCTGCCGACGTTGGTTGGTGGACCAGAATCTATGTAGAAGATGACTATGGTCTTACTCTTGTTCATACAGGCAGCTTCTACGTTGTCGTATCAGTTGACGGAGTTCACTCTAATGCTGATTACAACGGTTTAGAAGGCTTCCAATTCCTTGGTGATCTGTGGGATTCAGATGGCGGTGTAGCCATGGGAACAAGCGGCCTATATGCCGATGTTGTTCCTGGTGTATGGCTATCTTACACCGACGCATTCGACTGGGTAATGCAGATCGAAACTTGTACTGATCTCTATTCCTCTTGCGGTGTAGATCAGGCTACTGGTGGATTCAACTTCTTGTGGACTTTGCCGACATTTCTCGATGATGATGGCTTAGATCCGCCAGTTGAATTTTATGATTACAATACAGCTATCGGAACAGCATTTGATCCGGCTTTTGCTGGATGTGATGTTGACTACGCTGATATTTATTTCTATAGCGTGGGAACTTATGCCGGAGACGCCGAAGTTGCCATTTATGACAACACCGGTACTGACGGACTTCCCGGCAATAGACTATTTTACGCTCCTATCGCAGGGGGTGACTGGGGAACAGTTACCGGTGCTTTCGACTTTGCTGGGAATGTCTTCTTCGACTCAAGAATTTGGGTTGTTGTTGAGTCCTTCTCGGCAACCGATGACGATTTAAGTATGGTCTCGGGCGACGGAACCTATAACTCTGGTCGTTCCGCGTTATTGATTGATGGTGCATGGATGTATATGACCGACTATTATCTTGGTGATTATCACATGATCGTTGATCTTTATCGCTGCTGCTATCCGTTTATTGTTCGTTCCTGTGCTCCCGACGGCGACTGGCCGACCATGGGTAAGAATTATGCGCGTGATTACAGCACCCTGAACGAAGTTGGTGATATTCAGTGTAATTTGACAAAAGCATGGACCTACAAGAACTATTTAAATGGCAACCCGACAACGCCTGGTAACGGCGTGACTTTTGCTTCGCCGATCATTGCTGATGGCAAAGTCTTTGCCTATATGTTCAACGCTCTGGTTTGTGTTGATGTCAACACTGGTGTCGAACTTTGGAGACGTGACGTAAACTATTCCGAAATAGGCGGTTCTTGCCGTGCTACACCGACTTACAAAGATGGAGTTATCTATTGTGGTGGTGGCGACAATGGCTATTTTTCCAAGTTTGACGCC
>JAQBFG010000157.1:0-7684 GCA_032123495.1 Candidatus Zixiibacteriota bacterium
GCAACCGTAGCCGGGCTATCCGAAACTGAAGTTGAACTATTGAGTGATTATCAATATGGACGCAATGTCATAAGTGAAGCGATTGACAATGACACTCCTCTGATTACATCAGACTTTAGAAGTTTTGGCGGTAAGGCACAACTAGCTCTTATTGGCTTCAATTCTCTGTTAATATTTCCGTTAATTTCAGGAAAAACCAAATTGGGCGTTCTTTTGTTTTTCTCAAAAAAAAAGAGTCATTATACTGAAGAAATTATTTCGCAACTCGCCCCTGTTGTCAATTGGCTCTCCGCCAGAATTGAGATATCTCAAATTAGTCGGGTATTAAAAAGAAGCAAACAGTTTTCGGAAACAACCGGAATCCGGGTGAGTGATCAATTTAAAAAACTAAAAGATATACTGAGCGCGTTTGCTACCGATGATCCGGCGACCTTTTTTGTAAAAGAGTGCCGGACTCTGGCCGAAGCTGATGAAGCCTGGCTGATCGGGTTGACCGATGGCGAATTGACGATTTATGGACGCTCCTCCGATAGAACTGACTTTTCTGATAATTTCCGGGCCGCTCTTGTTAATGCCATATCCAAACGGAAAGCGGTTGTTTTAAATCAGGAAGGTACCGATGAGCATGGGCAAAATTATATTGCCCGATCATCGATTTTATATCCGGTTGGTAAGAATGATGATGCTATCCTTCTTTTGAAAAAAAATGGTACCATTTCAATATCTGATTCCGATCAGAAGATATTTGATATCGCTGCGTCATTGGCCGAAATTGTTATCGAAAATAGCGCTTTCAAAAATTCCGAAGTTTCTCGAAGAAAAGGGTTTGAAACCATAAATGATATTTTCAAAATCAAACTCGGCTCCCGGTCGTCAGAAAAGGATATAGTAAAACTTGCCAATAAAGTAACCAGCCTTATTTCAACTGCTTCGATCGTTCTGCTTTTTAAACGCCGGAATAATCACTTTGAGGTTATTCATAGTAATATTGATCATGATGCTTTGCAGAGTATTGTTATTTCGATGGGTGAGGGCGGCGTTGGTAAAATTGCCGCTTTGAAACATCCTGACTATGAATCCGGGTTCACAAATGTCTCGCGCTATCTTGAGCAATATCACCAGGAGAATAGTATTCAAATATATAAACTATTCGGGGATTCAAGAGGCCCGGTTTTTCAGGGAGATTATCCGATTTTGATAAATAATCGGGTTGATTATGTTATTTCAATCTATGATTTTCAACCCAATACCATTGGCGATACTGAAATTCATCAATTGCTTTCGATCCTAACAGGATTGTTCAGTTTAAGATTAGAATTGACCAAATCAAATAATGAGAATGAAAGTCAACTGATTGAATCAACTGTTAATCCGCCTTCGGTTCTAATTATTGCCGACCAGCCGGTGATTCTCGATCTAATGACATCGATGTGTCATTCCATGAATTGCAAAGTTACATCTTCCGGCAATAGTGGCGAGGCTCTTTCGATTTTTGAATCCAAAAAACCTGATATTGTCATTGTTGATATATTATCAGAGGATGGCACCCAGAAAATAAATATCTCCGATCTGGCCCAGAAAAGTTTGTCGGCCAGAGATATCGCTTCGAGAATTAAGGAAGTATCTCCAAAAACGATAACAATTGCTGTCGCTGGCTGGGGAGTCGCACTGGATGAAGATAAAATGAAAAATTCAGGATTTGACTTTGTTTTGCAAAAGCCCTTTAAAATCGAGCAATTAAATAGAATTATTTTCGGCTCAGATAAAGGAAAAGAATAGTTATCATTTTTTTATAATATTATTCAATTTGGCTAATAATTTACCGATTATTAATATATGAATTTAATTAAAACAAAACCGGCAGAAATGGTCAATTGTGCCAAACATATAAAAGAAGATGACAGTCTTCTTTCCCTGCCCCAGGCAATAGCCCAAATTATCGAACTGACTGGTAAGGAAGAGGTTGGTATTGAAAAACTATCCGAGATCATTTCCAGCGATGTGGCGCTGACCGGACGGCTTTTAAAGATTGCCAATTCACCTTTTTACGGTTTGACCGGTCGTGTCGGCGGAGTTCATCAGGCAACAATGGTTCTTGGAATGACAACCGTTAAATGTTTAGCTCTGTCGGCTGCAATTTTTGATCCTTCAATGATGTCATCTCAAACTGGAATTGATATTGAAAATTTTTACGGAAATATTATCGCTGTGGCGGCGACCTGCCGTAAGCTTGCCATAGAATGCAAATATCCTTCGCCGGAGGAAGCTTTCACCTGCGGACTTCTATACGATGTCGGCACTCTTTATTTTATTCACCATTATTCGGAGCTATTTGGCAAGGTATTGCAAAAAGTGGAGAAAAATGGTAATATTATTGATGAAGAAAAAATCGCCTTTGGTATCTCGCATCCTGAGGTGGGCCGTCTGATTGCCGAGAAGTGGCGTTTGCCGGAGGATATTATTTCGGCCATTACCAACCATTATTCCTGTGGGAACTCCGATTCAAAATTATTAGATGATATCGTCCGGTTGGCAGTTTCTCTTAATCGTGATGTGGTGGCACCATCAGATCAATACATCGAGGATAAAATTACAAAAATCGGTATTATTACTGAAAGACTTGGCCTGGATGTGAAAGTGCTTGATAAGATTTCGTCGTCGATAGTGAAAGAGACTTTGGAATTTGCCGATTTGATCGAAATTAATATTGGCAATATTGAAACGATCTTAACACGCGCCAATCAGGAAGTTTTCAAGACCTATATGTCAATTCAAAAGCTCTTTAAGCAGCGTCAGGAATTGACCGGTCGGATTCTTCACGAAGAAAGAGAGCGTGGTCTCCTCGAAGCAAAGCAGGTGGCAGTGTCTACGCTGGCTCATTATATAAATAATGCCTCAATGCAGATTTCTGGTCAATCGCAGATTATCAGGATGTTTCTTAAACGCAAAAGTCCTGAAGAGATCGTGGCTGGACTACCTAATGTTCTTAATAATATTGATGAAGGTATCAGAAAAACCGTTGCGGTTCTCGAAGAGATTTCTGAGTTGAATATGCTAGATGATATTGAGTATTTTGACCGATCAAAGATTTTGAATATCGACGAACGAATTAAGTCAAGACTCGGTAGATTAGAAAAAGATACACACGGAATTGTTCTTCCAAAGGAAGCCGAAGAGGTTCGCAATAAATAACAGTTTATTGCCAAAAGATTATTTCAAAATAAATCTATTCTTTATTCTTGTAGTTCAGACCGCTAATTAGTTATTTATACCAAAACTAAATATTAATTTTGGAGCGGATATGAAAATTTCCACCAATCTGTCAAATCTTGAAAATGTAAAAGCATCATCGATAGTTCTTTTTTGTTATGAGGAAGATTATGCCAGTAATCCGATTATAAAAATATTGGAAAGTATGTTTGATGGTTCCATTAAGCATTTGTTTGAATCGGGCGAATTTACAGGCAAATTAAATCAGTCGATAGTTTTGCATACCGGTTCATCCATTTTGGCTGACAGAGTCATTTTGGCCGGTTTGGGAGACAAGAAAAAGGTCAATGACGATTGCTTTCGGCAGGTTTCAGGTACAATATCACGATTGCCAGCGATTAAAAGTTCTTCATCGGTCGCCTTTTATCCCAATGATGAAACCGGTCGAAAAACGGTCGCTGCCATCATTGAAGGATTTTTGCTTGGCAGTTTTATTATTGATGACTTTAAAAGCGAAGAGTACAAGAAGAATTTGCTTTTGCCATCATTAATGATTTGTGCCCGATCAAAAAAGGAGGCCAATAGTTTTGACAAAGGAATTGAAGCTGGACAGATCATCGCCGAAGGTGTTATTCTTGCTCGCCGGCTTGCGGCAGATCCCGGTAATTTTCTGACCCCGCAAAAATTTGCCTCCAGAGCAAGTGTGCTTGCAAAAAAGTATAAATTGGGCTGTGATATTCTTGATGAAACCAGGATCAAAGCAGAAAAGATGGGTGCTCTGTTGGCCGTGGCACAAGGTTCTGAACTTCCACCGCGGGTGGTTATAGTAAAACATTTGGGTGGCAAAAAGGGTGGTCAGCCAATCGTGCTAGTCGGGAAGGGGATTACTTTTGATACCGGCGGCATCTCTCTGAAAAAAGCGCTCGAGATGGATGAGATGAAAGGTGATATGTCAGGTGGTGGGATTGTTCTATCAACCGTAGTTACTGCCGCCCGGCTTGGCCTTAGGCAGAATGTAATTGGAATTATTCCTCTGGCCGAAAATATGCCGTCTGGTTGCGCTATCAAACCGGGTGATATTGTTACCTCGCGCAAAGGGAAAACAATTGAGATTCTCAACACCGATGCCGAAGGACGACTCATTCTTGCCGATGCTCTTGATTATGCCAATAAATTTAATCCCAAAGCTGTAATCGATATTGCGACTTTGACCGGGGCGACTAAGTATATCCTCGGTTTTGCCGGAATTCCGTTTGTGGGGAATAATAATAAATTACTCGACCTGATCAGGGCAGCTTCGGACAGATGTGGCGAACTGGTTTGGCAGCTACCGATCTGGGACGAACATCGCGGGATGGTGAAATCATCAATCGCCGATTTGAAAAATTCAGCCGGTCCCTACTCCGGAACAATTACTGCCTCAGCTTTTTTGGAGAACTTTATCGGCTCGTGGCCCTGGGCGCATATTGATATCGCCTGTGTCGATATTGAGAAAAAAGGCCGACCCTATATTCCAAAAGGTCAAACCGGAATTGGATTACGACTGCTGGTTGAATTGTTGACAGAGTGGAAAAATGTATAAAAAAAGCCCGCCGGAAGCGGCGGGCTTTTTTATATAAGAATATTAAATCTCTAATGTTGTGACCAGGCCGGAGCTTCATTTGTTCCCGGTCCGATAACCATTCGCAGATTGTTTCCGGTGACATCAATAATCCAGATAGATCCGTCACCAAGAGCAAAAGTCAGCCATTTTGAATCTGGCGCCCATGAAAGTGGGTATGTCTGGATCGTCTGACCAACACCTGGCTTGTAAATCAAATATTTTTCTTTCAAATCCGGATCGGTAATATAAATACCCTGATCATCCATCGCTGTCAAAACGTAGGCGATCCATTGACCATCCGGTGACCAGGCGGGGGCAGTTGCCTTGGAAATAAATTTCATCCCGCTTACCGATTCCTTAGTCATACTTTTTATATCAAGCGAAGATATAACTATGCCAGCCGGAGAGACACCTTCAACCAAAACAAAGGCATATTTATTGTCATGGCCCAAAGTAGGCATCAACATATGCTTTTCAGAATTTTGCCAGTCAGCTCTGATAATTTTAAAATCCTCACCTTCAGAATCCATAAAACAGGCTTGATAATTTGGTTCCAAAGCATTAAGAAAATTGGCGTTGAGATCTTTGGTAAAAAGAATTTTGTTTTCATCGCGAACCCATTCGGGGAATCGTCCGCCAAGATCGAAAGTCAGTCGGCGCCACCAATTAGTATTTGGCGTATCAGCAATCGCTGAATCGAGATATCCGACAAAAATATCCCACACCTTATGTTTGCCGCCAAGATGATCGGGGCCCTTTAAATCGGCCATGCCAAATCGACAAAAGGCGATGCTTTTGCCATCTGGTGACCATGATAATTTTCCACTGGCATTTTCGGCAGTGACAACCTTGACCTGGTTCGTTCCGTTCCAGTTCATTGCCCATAGATTTTTATCGCGAATAAATGCGATTTTTCCGGTCGGCTGATCAATAGCTCCGGCTTTTTCTTTCGACAACTTGGCAGCGGTGTTGGTCTGTCCACTAATCATTACCGGCAAAAGCAGGCAAATGATTAGTATGGAAAATAGTGCTCTTTTCAAGACGACTCCTTTTTCGGAAATTCAATACTTTTACTACGCCAAAATAGCGTAAAACCGTATAATGTCAAATCAAACTTACCAGCTGAAGAACTTTTTCAGCTCAACTTTGGCACGAATTCCCGACAGGTCCAAAGAAACCTGATCGGTTCCGGTATCAGAAGCTGAGAGATATAACTCTTCACCAACAGTATTATACGATTTAACATTGTCGAAGTTCAAATATTGGTACTCGACGTCCAGCCCAATCAACATATTCCAGAACGGAGTCGGGTAATCGGCTCCGGCAGATACGGTTAGTCCAATTGAATTATCTTTTAAAGGATCTCTGTTTGACTCGAAACTTGCTGTTGACAGGTTATACGATGTCAAACCTTCCCATACTTCCCATTTTGCCATATAAAAGCCGACGGTGGCGCCAACTCTAAGGGCGAGGGCATGGGTTGTTCCGTATTTATCAGGAGGATTAGTCAGGTAATAGTCAGCGCCGGTTTTGAATCCCAATATCTGCACTTCAGATTTGAGCGTAATATCGGTCTGGACTCCCAATGGTTCCACTGACATGGTATAATCGCCGGTAATGTCTCCGCCCAATTTTAGCCAGTAATCGGCCCCAAATTTAAGGGCAGTTCTCGGATTCAGCATCATCCCAAAATTGGCATTAAACTGATAAGAGCGCCATGCTCCGGGAACCGGAGCACCGGGAGAAATCATGGAATTAGCATAATCTTTAAATTCATTCATTCCATTGTCATTTTGCAATAAGCCGTATGAAAAGCTGGCCGAGAAGAAACCGACTTTAGTTTTATGTTTTTTCTGAGCTTTGTGCATAAAGCTGGCGACCACTTCATCTTCGGTCTGGGCAAAGGCCGAACCAACGGCCACAAACAAAAACAGCACGCCAACCAACAGGATCAATTTTTTGGACATAATTTGTCCTCCATTCATATAAGTTTCTTTTTAGTGATTATCGGAAAAAAAGCGCGATTCTTTATAAAAAGCCGGTTTTATCGGCGCTAAATGCATAGTTTATCAGATAGCTATTCGATCAATTGGCCCCAAGTCCGGTAGGTCAGGAGCCGTGCGCTCCTGACAAATTGCGATCACGGCAATCTCTAAAATTCCTGATAAGCCTTACTGTTACAATTAAATACAGGAAGTTGGGTTCGTTCCGTCATTTTTTAGCCTTAGACTATCAAGTTGAGGTTGATTCTGATGTTCTAACCATGGGCTTTTTACTCATTAATATTATTCTCTTTTTTTATAGGTTTTCTAAAGAAAGGGAGTAATAAAATTAATGGTGAGTTGATGGTGATTTTGTTTTTTTAGTCAGGAGCGCACGGCTCCTGACCTACAATTGACATAAAAAGATAAGTGGCAAAATGTAATTAACCCACAGCAAGCTGTGGGGCACCCAGTCGTCGAAACCCTCCGGGATTTCGACCTACTCCTGTTTGTATTAAAGCAATAAAACTCTTAAGTACATAAAAAAGGGGTGGAGAGAATCTCCACCCCTTTTTATAGAAATAAGAATATTCTATTTTTTAGCCAGATCGCTGTAATCAAGCGAGGCCATCTGTTTATACATCCAGTAACGCCGATTATTGAACTTAGTAGCCATATCAGCCAGATCCTTGGCCCGATCAGGATGACTGCTCATAAGAGTCCGGAAACGGACTTCTTCAAAAGCATAATCTGCATACGGAATACTCGGTTCTTTACTATCAAGCTGCAGCGGATTTTTGCCTTCTGCGACCAGATCAGGATTATAACGATATAGAATCCAATGTCCGGCAGCGACAGCCTTTTTCTGAGAAGCGAGCATTGTCGACAT
>JAQBFG010000158.1:0-2912 GCA_032123495.1 Candidatus Zixiibacteriota bacterium
GTCAGCGGAAGGGTGCAGGCGGCGGCGGCGATTTTTTCACCTTGGATGATAGCGGCACCATCATGAAGCGGGGTATACGGTGTAAAAAGGGTGGTTAATATTTCTGAGGAGAGATTGGAGTTTAGCTCTTTGCCGGTTTCAATATAATTTTTTAAACCGGTTGATTTTTCGATAACAATCAAACCGCCATAACGAAGTTCCGACAATCTTTTTACCGCCTGAGATATTTCACCGAGCGATTTCCATTCCTCGACTTTAGTTAGGGTCTGGAAAATCCGGGAATGACCCATCTGTGCCAGCATCGAACGAAGTTCCGGCTGGAAAACGATCACCAGGACAATAAAACCGATTGTGGCGAGATTGGTAAAAAGCCACGAGAGCCCTTCAAGCTGAAACCAAAAAGCAATAAATGCGACCAAAAATATAAGCACCAGCCCGGTTACCATCTGCGCCGCACGGGTTCCTTTCATCAGGGCCAGGAGCTTATAAATGATAAACGATACAATCGCAATATCAAGCATATCGATCAGGCGGAATGATAAAAATCCGACATGAAACAGTTCCATCTCAGCAGGTCTCCTTTAGAGCCTTTAACAGTTTTATCGCTTCTATTGTTTCGGCGATATCATGCACCCTTAATATATCGACACCATTTTGAATGCCTGTAATTGCGGCGGCCAACGATCCGCCGATTCTTTGTTCGGGTGATTTTTTATCACCAGTGATCATCCCGATAAACGATTTTCGTGAGGCACCGAGAAGAACCGGGCAGCCGAATGTCTTAAATTGCCCGATTTTGTTAATTAATACTAAATTATCAGCCAACTTTTTACCGAAACCGATTCCGGGGTCCAATATTATTTTTTCCCGCGGGATACCATTGTTGAGACAAAAATGTATCCGCTCGGAGAAAAACTGCATGATCTCATTAACACAATCAAAATAAATCGGATCGACCTGCATTGTTTTAGGTTGTCCAAGCATATGCATCAGTACTACCGGAGTTCTGTTTTCGGCAACAACATCGACCATCTCAGCATCGAATCTGAGCGCAGAAATATCATTGACAATATTTGCTCCGGCTGAGATTGCCTGTCTGGCAATTTCGGCTTTGGAAGTATCGATCGAGATTGGGATAGTTGAATGTTCGCGGATTTTTTTGATTATCGGGATAACCCGTTTTTGTTCTTCTTCAACCGTAACCGGATCGGATCCGGGACGAGATGATTCCCCGCCGATATCGATAATATCAACCCCATCTTTAACCATCTGTTGAGCAAAAGATAAGGCTTCTTTGATACTATTGAATTTGCCGCCATCGGAGAATGAGTCGGGGGTGACATTGAGAATCCCCATCACCAGCGGACGGTCGAGCTTCAGAATGCGACCATTTGCCAGCTCGATTTTGTCCGTTCTATTTCTGTTTTCAGTAAGCATTTTCACCATCGACTAACCCAGATATGTGGGTGGCAGATGTCCACATCTGCCCCTCTATGTCATTAATGTGCCGTCAGGAACCCTTTCCTGACCGAATCCGATATCTGATTCAATATAGAACTTTTTGTGGCCTCAGCAACTGAAATATTTTTTACCGGCCCGGATATCGTTACGGTTACATTTTTTTATGCCTTTATTCAAATCAATCCGCTAACCGACAGCAAATTAGGGATGCCCTTCCAAAGTTTGGGGGTATTAAGATATTGCGGGAATAGTCGATATTGTGAATGAGTCAGAGATAAATTTATACATAGTTTATTTATGAATATTCACAAGGCTGCCGAAAATAGAAAATAGGGTTATGCCGGATACAGATTTAAAAACTATTGATAAAATAATTGAAAAGCTTGGTGAGTTGCCGGCCGCGCCGATTATTTTAAGTAAAGTACTCAAACTGACATCCGATTTAAGATCGAATATCTACGATATCTCCAAATATATCTCGGCCGACCAGGCACTTACTGCCAAAGTTATCCATCTCTCTAATTCCCCTATATATGGCAGAATATTCGCAATATCTTCTTTAAATGAAGCAATAAAAGTTTTGGGATTTAATCAGGTTAAATCAATTATTATCACCGCCTCCGCATTCCGGATATTTCAGTCAGTTGAGCAAGCCAGTATTGCTCATATACTTTGGGGACATTCACTGGCCACAGCCCTGGCGGCCCGGCTGATTGTGGAGAAATATGGAATGTTGGACAAAGAAGAAGCATATCTTTGCGGCCTGCTTCATGATATTGGAAAGCTGGTTCTTCTTCAATCCATACCACACTGTTATAGTGATATTGTTGAAAAAGTCAAAGAAGGTGATTTATCATTTATTCAGGCTGAAGGCAAAGAGCTTGGATTTAATCATGTTAATGTCGGACATGAATTATTGAAAATATGGAAATTCCCGACTAATCTTGTTTCACAAATTTCTGCTCATCATACAACTAAAGTAAATCAAAAAGAATACTCAATGAATCTGGCAAGAGTGACCGCTATAGCAAATTCAATAGCAAAACAGATCGGTGCAGGTTTTTTTGAAGCGTATGAGGCCCCGAATAATAGTGTGATATTTATTGGGAATAAATTTATTGAAGTAGATGATCTTATTTCTCTTCGCAACGATACCGAAACGCATTTTAATTCTGAAATGGATAGCTTTTATAGGTAAATAATTGTGGGGAACCTGTCTTTGATACCTGTCAATTCGGTTATTGCGCTTTCGACTATGTGGGTGGCAGATGTCCACATCCGTCCCAATTACTACCAAATTTAATATAATTCTTTTTGTGGCCAGTGCAACCGGAATATTTTGCGGCTAAATATCAGTAATTTGGTGCCCCACAGCTTGTTATAAATCCTGAGATAAACGAAGGGCTGTGGGTAAATCACTTTGTGTGAATAGACCCGGAGAACATTTACGC
>JAQBFG010000159.1:0-16415 GCA_032123495.1 Candidatus Zixiibacteriota bacterium
GCTCGTGTTGCTGTTCCTCTTGTTGCTCCTGCTCCTGATCTTTTTTTTGCTGTTCCTGCTGTTGCTGCTCCTGCTTATCTTTATTTTCAGGTTTCATCTGTTCTTTTAACATCTTCCGAGCCAACTCAAGATTGTATTTGGCATCAATATCTTCAGGAACAAGTTCCAGTGACCTTTGATAAGACTGAATCGCCTTTTGATAATCGCCCATCCGGTAATAGACGCTACCGAGATTATAAAGAGCCGATGCTTCCTTATTAACATCCTGCATAACCAACGATCTTTGAAGTTTATCAACCGCTTCTTCATATTTTTCGTCATGGTACAAGGCACCGGCCATATTATATTCAAGTTCCGGAGTTTCGGGGCGCTCCACCTCGGCCTGATGATAATAATCCAGCGCTGTTTTGTAATCACCTTCTTGAACTGCTGTATTTCCCTTACTGACCAGATCGGTGAAATCATCGGCAAAAACAGTCGGTACCATAATCAGCAAACAGCTTAATATGAAAAATATATACTTCATCACAATTATTTTTTCTTCTTTATTTCTTCCAGCAAAACTTCAGCTTCCTGTATTTCCTTTTGCAATTCTGTCTTGGATATGATACATGAATTACCTTTTTCAAATGATTTCAGTCTTTTTATATATTTTTGCGTAGATTTCTTTGCATTTTTATATTCTTCCAATTCCATGTACATATCAATCAAAAGAGGATAAGCTTCATAATTGCACCGTTCATCGAGAGTTACTCCCAATGTAACCAAATATTCCTTTTCGGCCAAATCATACAACCCACCTTCCTGGTAAATTTTGGCCATAATTAAATGAGTATAATAAACATCACCATGCTTTACATAAAACTCTTGAGCCTTAAATAAATCTCCCTTTTTCTCATATATTTTGCCAAACCAATAGTTGATATTTGGTTTATAAGATGGTTCGGAAAAATTATTACGTTTTAGTGATAATTTAAAATAATCCTCAGCTTTTTCAAGATCTTCAAACTGCAAAGCTAAATATGCCAGTTCATATAGGTAATCTGAACTTTTTGAGTTTTCAATCACTTTGTCTAATCGGCTCTGGTATTCTTCAACAGTGACATTTATATCAGGTACATCAGGAGAACCAATAATAATATTATCAGCCAAAACAGATGAAGCCAATATTGACAGACCAACGAATATGAATAATAAATATCTCATTATAATATTATACCTTTTTTACCTTGCGTTTCTCCGAGATAAAAAACTCGCCGATCACAAATAGTATCGCCAGGAAAAGCGGGAATTGGAACCGATCTTCATACTGCATCATAAGTTTCCCCTCAAGTTCCTTTTTCTCCATCTTGCTGATCTCTTCATACACTTTATCGAGCTCCATCTCACCCGCTGTGGCGCGATAATATTTTCCGCCAGTTGTCAGCGCGATTTTCTGCAATGTTATTTCATCAAGCTTGGTAACGACCACTTCGCCATTTTTATCTTTTTTGTACCCAACATTCTCGCCTATTCGGTTTAAGACTGGAATCGGTTCACCAACCGGTGATCCGATTCCTATCGGATAAATTTTGATTCCCTCTTCGCGCGCCCGTTCAGCTGCTTCGATAGCTTTATTTGTCTGATCTTCACCGTCAGTTAATAAAATCATCACCTTATGTTTCCGTTCCTGCGACACAAACGCCTCGGATGCTTTTTCGATCGCATCACCAATAGCAGTCCCCTGCTGAGGAATCAGACCGACATCGATAACGTCAAGAAATATCTCGGCGGCGGCATAATCAAGAGTTAAGGGCGATTGCATAAAGGCCTCACCGGCATAAGCAACCAGACCGACCCGATCACCTTCGAGACGATCGAGAATACCACGAACTTCCTGGCGCGCCTTGGTAATACGGTTCGGTTTAAAATCCTCAGCCAGCATCGAATTGGAAACATCAATTGCAATCACCAAATCGATACCCTCACGCCGCATCATCTCCATATGAGTTCCGCATTGCAATTGCGCCAACGTAAGAATCAGGAATAGCAACCCACCAAGAATAACTGCTGCTTTTCCACCCTGCCGGGCAAATGAAAGATACGGTGCATTTTTCATTAATAAAAACAGATCGCCAAAACGGGCCAGCATCTTCTGTTTCCGTTTGATCGCCCAAATAAAAAAGAAGATCAAAAACAGAACCAGAAACAGCAGGACAAAATGTTCCGGTGACGCAAATCTCATGTTATAACTCCAATTGTACTCATCACGGTATCTTCCTGAATATTGTCTGGCTTAACAGTATTTCAAGCACCAACAGTGCCAATCCTAAATAAACAAAAAGAATAAAAAGCTCACGATACTGCACATACTCTTTCACTTTTATTTCGGTTCTTTCCATTTTGTCGATCTCATCATAAATCTCGCTCAGCTCATCTCTTGATCTGGCCCGAAAATATTTGCCACCAGTTTTATTGGCGATCTCGGTCAGGACATCTTCGTCTATCTCATTTGGCATATAGACATATCTTTTGCCAAAAATCGGATCATCAACCGGATACATGGCATTGCCCGGTTTTCCGACACCGATAGTATAAATTTTCACACCCATCGTTTTGGCGATTCCGGCCGCGGTCAAAGGATCGATCTGCCCTGCGTTATTGACACCATCGGTTAACAATACAATCACCTTTGATTTTGATGGTGATTCTCTGAGTCGATTAATACCATTGGCAAGGGCCATTCCGATTGCGGTACCATCTTTTATCATCCCAAATTTCACCTGATCAAGAAAAGTCAACAAAACACCATAATCAAGAGTTAGCGGGCATTGCGTAAACGATGATGCCGAAAAAACAACAAGACCGATACGATCGCTGATTCTTTTGGAAACAAAATTTTTGATTTCCTCTTTGGCTACATACAGTCGATTCTGCGGCTTAAAATCCTCCGCTTTCATCGACCCGGAAACATCGAGCGCCAACATGATGTCGATCCCCTCTGATGACACCTCGCGGTTCTCGGTCCCGGATTGAGGACGGGCAAAAGCCACAATCAACAAAGCAACTGCGGCGATACGAAAAACGGTTAAAATAAATCTAAAGCGACTGCGACCGGTTCTGGCCGAGCGTTTCACAATTTTTAAATCGCTGTATTTTATTGAGGCCGAGCGGACTCTTTTTTGTGTCAGTTGATGATAAATCATCAGTGCAATTATCGCGGCGCCGACAATAAATATAATCATTGCAGGAATAACTATTTCCTGCTCAAAAAGGGTCAGATGGAATCCGGCAAACCTAAACATCGACACCCTCCTCTATTTTCTTTGAAGAGGAGAGCTGCTGCTCAGCGGCGAGTTTTCTTAATTCGGAATGCATGATATGATCAATTAGTTGATGCGACTCATTAAAATCAGTTTCCGTTCTTTCTACTTCAGGAATATATTTGGCAAATTTAACCAGATCCGAATACATTAAAAATGCCTTGATCCATATGTATTGATCCTCGGTCACTTCAAGCTCGGTTAAATTAGCGCAGAATTCATCGGTGGTCATATCGAGCACCGGAATATTATAAATCCGCCCGAGAAAAGCGCGGACAATTTCGCTTAGATCTATATAGTACAGCTTATACTTGTTTTCCGCCGGCAAATTTTTCTCTTTGAGCACTGCCAGCCCTTCAAAAGCAATCTCCCACGGTTGACGAGGATCGATCCATTCGCTTTCAAGCTGTTTTTTGCGACGATGCCGCCAGATCAAATAAAAGAGAATAGCGCCAACAAGAATAACGCTGCCAATTAAATAATACAGCCAGGCCCGGGATGCCTGAAAATCAAACGGCGGTTTTAAATCACGAATGTCGAGCGTGTCGGAATCCTCAGCAAGAAGTGAACTTACTCTGATAGCTATCGGTTCCGAGATAAGAATTTTTCTGGTGCTATCGGGCATCATATATTCAATCGGAATCGGAGGGATAATATAATCGCCGGTTGTGAAGGTCGTCAGAAGAAATCTACTCTCTATTTTTCGGCGGCCGTCATCCAGGTCGATTTCATCATCGGCCTGATAATCTTTGACGTCAAACGAACCCAGGTTAGCTCCTATTGGCGGCGGGGTCAGTGCAATGCTGGAGTCAAAAAATACGGTCAAACGATAATTGATCAGATCACCAATATATATTTCGGCTTTATCGATTTCGGTTTCAATCGTAATACCGGTAGCAGATTTAACCGTATCAATTGGAACAGCATCCTGCCCAGTGGCTAAGCCAATTGCAAAAATGAGTATTCCGAATATGTATAAAAGTGAGCGCATAAAATTATTTTATTTTTTCCTCAAATATTTGCACATTTTCGACCGCCGCGAGTTTGCTTACATAATTTTGAAAAGCCTGTTTTGACTTCTCACCTTGATAATCGCGATAGACCTGCTCTTTAACCGTCTCAAAATCTTTGTCTTTGTATTTGGTATCTTTGTTCGCTTGATAGAAATTTTTCACATCATTGTCATCGATAGTAATTTCACTCATCACCTTCTCCTGAAGGTACCGTTCAACGACTGCCTGTTTGGTAATTCGTTCGGTCAGTTTAACAAGCTCCGGATTGGTATTGTACCCTTCGCGAATCGCAGAGCGATATACCAGTTCAACTCCGATATATCCATTAAGCGCGTCCAATTTACTTTCTTTGGACAAAAATTCTTTTTGCATCTGAGGCGGGAGATTTTGAATATTTTCTTCGATATCCGACATAAACACCGGTTTGTCGCCAATTTTGGCAATCACCGTTTCGCCGGAATGCTCGGAATAGACCGAATCGATATTAACCGTTTTATCGAGTTCCCGCTTGGCATCCAATACACGTCCCATTTTTTCCATACATGCGATCAGGTTGCGCCCAGCTTCATTGTAGAAACTGCCATCAGGATTGAGACTTCGCGCCTTGACATAATATGCGGCGGCATTTTCATAATCGCTGAGATTATCAAAATATATCCGGCCGATCATATAATTAATATTGGCTTTGGCTTCATTTTCAATATTAGGATTACTTAAAATATTTCTGTACTCATCAATCGATGCTCGGTAAAGATTATTATCGGCCAGCTCACCGGCCAGACTTTTTTGAGTCGTATAATCGTCACCAGATGATGATTTACTCTGCCCAAAAAGCATATAAAGCAAAAGTATCAGGGTGACCAATGATACAGCCAGCGCCAATGTACTTATTGTTGTGTTTCCCTTATTCATCTTATCAAAACCTTACCTTAATGTCGTTTCTCCCGCGCCTTAAAGAAATTAATCAGCGGTATAATGTATGACTGGTTGGTAATAATCTGTATAAAATCGAGATTGATTAATTGAAATGAACGTTTCAGAGCGACATTATCCTGCTCGGCCTGTTTGGCAAAATCGTTCCGAAATTCGGTCGAACCGGTATCGATAATAAATGTCTCCCCTGTTTCGGCATCCTCAAGTTCGATCATCCCGACATTTTCGAATTTTAACTCGCGCGGGTCGGAGATTTTCATCGCAATTATATCATGCCGGTTATTCGCAATCTGGAGCGGTTTGAGATAATCTTCCGAGAGAAAATCGGATATCAAAAAAACAACCGATTTTTTCTTAATCACCCGATTAAAATATTCCAGTGCACCGGCGATATCGGTCCCGGTTCCCTCCGGTTTAAAATGAAGAATCTCCCGAATCAATCTGAGCACATGCGCCCGACCCTTTTTGGGAGGCAGGAATTTCTCGATCCGGTCGGAGAAAATAATCATTCCGACTTTATCATTATTCTTAATAGCCGAAAAGGCCATCAACGCGCACAATTCGGCAGCAGTATCTTCTTTTAATTTCTCTTTGGTTCCAAAGAGACCGGACGAGGAAACATCAACCAACAGAATAACCGATAACTCGCGCTCCTCTTTAAATTTCTTAATATATGGATATCCGGTTCGAGCAGTAACGTTCCAGTCAATGAGACGAATATCATCACCCGGCTGATATTGACGCACCTCCTCGAATTCCATCCCCTGTCCCTTAAAAGTGGAATGGTACTCACCGGAAAAAAGATCATTCACCAACCGTTTGGTTCGTATCTCAATTCGCCGGATTTTCTTCAGCAGTTCTTTTTGATCTACCTGAGCCATCGCGACTACGGAACCTCGATCGCATCAAAGATTTTCTGCACGATATCATCCGAACTCATCTCCTCGGCCTCAGCTTCATAGGTAATCAATACCCGGTGCCTTAAAATATCAGGGCCAATAGCTTTGATATCCTCAGGAGTAATATAACCGCGTCCTCTTAAGAAAGCATGCGCCTTGGCGGCGAGATTCAAATAGATAGTTCCTCGCGGCGAGGCACCATAGGCAATCAGATCTTTTAGCTCACCAAGACCGTATTTTTCCGGTTCGCGGGTGGCAAGAATAAGATTGAGGATATATTCTTTGACCTTTTCATCAACATAAATCTCGGCAACAACCTTGCGGGCATTAATAATATCCTGGGCAGTGATAACTTTATCAACTTTTATCGTTTCACCGGTGGTCATCCGATCCATAATAATCCGCTCTTCAGCCGGGGTCGGATATGTTATTTTCAGTTTCAGCATAAACCTGTCTACCTGAGCTTCGGGAAGCGGGTAGGTGCCTTCCTGCTCAATCGGGTTCTGCGTCGCCAATACCAGAAACGGTTCCTCTAAAGGATAGGTGGTATCGCCGATCGTAACCTGCCGCTCCTGCATCGCTTCCAAAAGAGCCGACTGAACTTTGGCTGGGGCACGGTTAATTTCATCAGCCAGAATAATATTAGAAAAAATCGGGCCTTTTTTGGCAGTGAATTCCGCCTTCTGCGGATTGTAGATCATCGTTCCGATTAAATCGGCCGGTAAAAGATCGGGTGTAAATTGTAGTCGTTGGAATTTTGTATCAATCGCGTCGGACAATGTTTTTACCGCAAGAGTTTTGGCCAGACCCGGGACACC
Source organism: Candidatus Zixiibacteriota bacterium (assembly GCA_032123495.1). Taxonomy (GTDB): domain Bacteria; phylum Zixibacteria; class MSB-5A5; order GN15; family PGXB01; genus JAAERC01. The sequence continues at coordinate 6,966 of JAQBFG010000159.1, forward strand.
TTCCAACAATACATGGCCATTGGCCAGAATACCTACCAGCAGCCGCTCTATCATATATTTCTGCCCGACAATCACCGAACTCATCTGCGATGTTAACTTTTCGACAAAGACCGATTCCTTTTCGACAATCGCCTGAATCTGTTCAATATCTTTGTTCATTTCGCCTCCAAGATATCACTAATAATTATTTTTTTCATTTACTTCACTCTTATTTTATATCATTAAAGAAGTTATCAAGTTCCGAAATTAATCTGATAATATCACCCGGTTCACCTCCAAATGGTGCATATTTTTCTTTCTCAGATTGAATCAGCCAACCGGATATTTTCTCTTTATAGTTTGCTGAAATCTCAAGTTTATCAATTTGACCGGAGATTTTTTCGGCATTTTGGCCAGATATTTCAATGTTATATTTCAATTTAATATAATCAGTCAGAGCGGCATGCAGTTTTGTGAAAAACAGTGTCCGATCGGATTGGCTATTTGCTTTAATTTGAGCCAGAGTATCAATAAAATATTCCTCCGGTGATTTGATCGGCTCGACATCTGGCCCTTTTCTCTTTTTTAAGACAACAATAACAACAGTGGCAATCATTAACGCGGCCACCATTAAATATAAATAAATCTGCACTCCCGATTCTTTTTCGACAGGAATCGGTTTGGCAATATTTACTTTCATTAGTTGCGTCGATAGATGACCAGGGATAGAATCCGGCATTGAAACAGATTGCAGAGTTATCGGATTAATTGTACCGATGCCTGCACCGGTAGGTTTTAGAGTATATTTAAAAGTCCTGGTTGTTATTTCATTTCCATTTTCTTTTCCACTGGAGATAGCCGATGAGGTCCCAAGGACTTTAAGATTTTCGAGTTCGGGAAGCGGGATAACTTCGAATGCATAGCTGGTAATATCGCCCTGCCACTTTATCTCAAGTTTAAGTTCGACAGTTTCTTCATATTGGATATCAATTTTATCCAATGCAGCCGAAAGACTGATATTTTCTCCGGCGTTGAGGCTCAAAGCCGGAAAAAGTAAAAGAATATATAAAAAATACAGGCGTCTTATTCTCATGGCAAAAAACTCACGTTATCAATCTCTAATAATATCAAAATCCTATTTTTGTCAATTCATCGTCTTGTCTTGCTTTTCAACAATGAAAATTATACATCCAATATAAAAAGTGGTTTCAAATTACTGGAATTTTACCCAAATAAAAGGAAAAAAGCCCAAAAAACATCAGTAGTTTTAATATATTTCCGGCAAGTCCATATCGTTTGGGCGATTTGGACAGATATAAATAAATTATAATCATCACTAGCGGAACATCAACGGCAAAACAGGTAATATAAGTATATGCGGTTAGATACCACTTATAATAAATAGGAACCAGAGTCAAAAATATCAGGGTAAGAAACAGAAATGTAATCAGGACCATTACCTGCCGGTTCGGCAAAAGAGCCGCCAGGGTCCTGTAATTGGCTCTCAGATCTCCCTCAAGATCAGCGATATCTTTTACAAGTTCTCGCCCCAGATGAAACAAAAATGCAAAAATTGCCGGGACAATCGGACCTGGAAGCGGTCCCAGTGAACCTGTCTCTGCCATGCCGCCAACCAGAAATATTCCACCACTCAAGATCGATACGATCAGATTGCCAATCAGTGGCATTTTTTTCAATTTGAAATTATAAAGGAAAAGCAGGATTATGGCCAAAATTATAATGCTCAGAACCGGGAAATTAATCAAAAATCCCAAAATAATAGCAATAACATTAAATATAATCGTTGTCAATACGGCGATATAAGGTGGCAGAGCGCCTTTTGGAAGCGGCCGTTCAGGATGATTCAACTTATCGGCCTCGATATCGAGATAATCATTAAGGCTGTTTCCGGCTCCGCAAACCAAAGCCGCCGCAATCGAAGCCAAAATAACTGTTTCATGATTATCCGAATATGAGCTAAGATACCAGCCTATCCAGACACCAACCCCGGCCATAAGACAGTTATGAATCCGAATCAACAATATAAGGGATAATATTTTTCGCACGGGGAAACTTAAGAAAGCGAATAGGTCAAGTCAACTTTTAAAAACTGTTTGACAGGACAATATTTAAACGGGGCTGGTCAAAAGGTGAATCGGTGCCATCACCCTCACCCCAGGATATAATTATATCAAAGGAACGATTATCAGAATTCAGATTAAATCCAAAACCATACCCCCAGATAAAATCATGAAATTTGTTGATGATACTGTTTTCATCTAAATTATAATATTCATAATAGGCCGCGTCGGCAAATGGATAGAAATAATTGTTTTTTGAAAAATGGAATCTCGGTTCAGTTTCGAATATCAATAATCGGCGGGCCGAGAATTGATCGTTCCGATATCCGCGCAATCCTGACATGCCGCCAAAGAGGAACCTTTCAGAAATCGGCAGCGGTTTTTCGGAACTATTAACATCCATAAAATTGGCTTTTAGATATAATATCGTCGAGGCAAAAAGATTTACCGTTGATTCGATTCTTAATCTGTTTCGGGTATCATTAATATCTACTTGAGTAGAAACCGAATCGGCAACGTCCTCTTTATAAAACCGGGCATAATATCCGATATCCCAGTCAACAGAAAACTGAGGAGCGCGCCTAAATCCTTTTTCTATCTTACCCATTTTTATTCCAAAACCGGCATTATAAACATTATATGCCTGAATAATATCTGCATTTGGTTCGAGATTTTTCCAACCCAAATTAAATTGTGCTTTTAATTTTTTGCCGATTTCAAAATCGTATCTACTGTTAATAGAGAATTCATAGAACAACTCCCTGAAATCTCTGGTAGCCAGTTGAAATTCAACTCGACCGTTACCCAATAGAAATAACGGCTGGCTATAAAGTAGTTGTTGAACCGATCTGTTTTTTTCTTTTTGGTCAATCAGTAGTCCAATTTCTCTACCGCCGCCGAAATAATTTTGCAGTTTAAAATCTAAATAGCCGACAAAGTTACCATTATCATCCGGAATATATCCACCGGCACCTTCGATTTTGAACATCTTTGTTTCGGAGAGATTAAATCTAACTCTTGCCTTATTGTATCCCGGTTCAGGGATTATTTCCGGGCTTTTACTTGATGTTATAAAATCGACATCTTTTAATCGCCTTAGGGATTCATCGATTTTCTCCATATTTAGAGTGTCACCGCTTGAAATGGAAAGATATCTCTTGAGAAGTTTCGGATCGGTTTTTTTTATTCCGGCAAACTCCACCGAAGAGACCTCTACCACCGGCCCGGTCTGAAGATATAAATAGACATTGACCCGATTGTTTTCAGTTTTATAATTTTGTGATAACAGATTAACAAAATAGAATCCTTTATTTTTGTAAGTTTCCAAAATCGAATCAATCAGTAATTCGTATTCCGATTGCACAAAATGTTTGTCGTAAACAATAGTATCGTTTATATCACCGTCTATTATTAAATTGCCAATAAAATATTGATCACCAAATTTTATGTTTATTATTGTTGTCCCTTCAATAGTATCGATAGCAACTTTGCTGTTTGGATAACCAAAATTTATTAATATTTGATGTAACGAGTCGGTAATATTGAACAACGGAGATGAATCAATTTTGTTTTTTATAAAGCTATGCATCTCCGGTGTCCCGTCTTGAAAACGAACATCGGTTTTGGCTGACAAAATTATTGGCTGACTTAAGAGCAATAAAAATATTATTAGCCTAAAAACTCGCAATTAACTCACCTCTTCCGGTATTTCTCGGTTTTCGCTGATCGGAAAACCGACCGCCAAACGAAAGCACAAATTTAATATCTCTGCCGACCCGGTACTCTGAGCGGATCGACCAGACCCCGCCCTTTTTACCTGATAAATTTTCGGTCAGGCGATAAGATGAAAAGTTCCCACCGGTTAGTTCCTGAAAATATCCCATAATTGACACAACTGTTTCGCCCCGATTGGCAAATCTTAGTGCCGGAGCGATTTTGGCGCTGTACTGTTTCGATTGTGAGCCATTATCATCCTCTGCCGATCGAAAAGAGAGTTCTCCGCTGATTTGACTGTTGGCAATATTTTTGATCGTACTGACTGAGATTTTATATCCATCGATATTTCCGGCCGAAAGATAATAGCTGTCGCGCTGATATTTGAAATAGCTGCCTTCCTGTGAGAAGTACCAACTACCCGACTTTTGACGAATCGTTGTTTTCAATACCTGTTCATATTTCTCAAAATCAACACCGCCGACGCGACGGCTTTCAAAATTGTATGATCCTGATAGATTTATTATATAAAAACCGGACGAACGGACTAATTTTATATCACTGGTGTAATAAAGCCTGCGGTACAGATAAGATTCTTTGCTATCTGATAAAAATGGTACAATCCATAAGGCGGTTCGTTGGCCGTCTGATAAAAGCTCTTCGGTTATGTTGGAACCAAACCGGAGATAGAGATTATCGGGATTATAAAACAGATTAAAAGAACGCTCCCCCTTTTTAACCGCAGCCTGATTTGAGAGAATCTCTTCGATCTCAATATAATTTCCATTTGGATCAGGAATGTACTGACTATCCTCAAAAATAAATTTACCAAAACCGGGTTCGACCTCGATATAGCGTAATCCTCGTTCATATCGATTTTCATCGGAAAGAGAATAACTTCCGCCTATTGAATAATTGCGACCCGATGGAGAATAAGAATATTTTATTCGTGCCATCAATTGATTTTGCGTCAACTGGTTTTGTTTTAATCGCTGCGTCGTAAGATAGAGATCGGTTTTTATACCGGTTATTTTCCCGCCATAAACTAAAATTATACGATCCCGCTTGAGCTGGTTTTGCCAGCTGGTAATTAAAGTGTCTTCGTTATATTTTTCATATTTTAGTTCGACCGTTTTGTATTTCAAGCCAAAATTGTAATCTCTTTCGGTTGTCCCCTGCTTGTTTACATTATAGCGGTTGGTTCGGCGATTATGTTTAATACCTGCCTGAATGTCTAATGTGTTGCCTGCCGAGTAGTTCCAATCTGCGGCGAATAAATCACTGCGTCCATGATACTCTGTGCCCAAACTGTCAAGTCCGGCACGCAATCTTCGATACGACAAAGTCGGCAATATCATTTTTTCGTTATTGGGAAAGATTGCAATCTCACCATAACCGGAATTAAATTTATTCTTGTAATCAAGCAATCCGCCGGAGAATAATAACGAATATGGCGTCGGCAAGATTATTGATGAAGCTGCTCTTATCTCTACTTTATCTTTAGTACGATCCAAACTGTCGGGGAGCAAAAATATACGTCCCAGATCAGGATGGTTCTGTCGCGAAATATTTTTAAACTTTTTCCCAGTAAAATCTACGGTGACAGCACCGCCGGTTTTTTTTGATTTTAATCCCGGAGCTGCACCATACAAGGCAGTAAATGAGTAATTACCGCCTGCTTTGTTTTTATCATCGAGTTTAGAAAACAGATTTTGATCATAAATTGACTGCTGCATCTTCAATGATACCATCCCGTTTTGAATCGGCTTGAATATTAATCCGGCGTTAAAATAATCTTCACTTGCTGGAACAGGAATTGGCACCTGTGGCAAATATTCCCCGAATCCGGCACCGACATATTGATACACTCCCGAACCAATATATTGGTATTCACCCAAACCGTTCCCTACTGAGCTAAACAACACCGAATAGTCACCCAGATTTTCACCGATATATTCAAAATATCGGTTACCATTGGAATCGAATCTTTCGACATAACTGCCGCTGGTATCAGCTGTTGCTCCGTCTGACCAGGCCAGCTCAGTACTGTCACCGATACTTTCAAGAGTAAGTTTATCAGCGGGACTCAACTGTCCGATTTTTAATCGGTTTTTGTTGTCACCCTCATGCAAATAACCAAATTCGAAAGAATAAACAGAATCGGCCAAGGCCAATCCGGTTTGCAGTCGATAGTACTCTTTTTGATAGTTTTCGCTCAGCGGTTCAAAATCGACTTCGATTCGTGATCTCGAATCAACCGGCACTTTTGGTGAAAAGGTGATAGTTGCCAAAGAGTAATCAATTGTAAAATCTTTATCGGCACCCTTTTCAAGCAAACGGCCATTTAACCAAACTTTCTCTGACCCCGGAACAATATTATTAATTGAACCGCGGGCGAACAAACGATATGGCCCCTGAATCAAATCTGACCCATTAAAACTCAACGTCTCCAATCGTCCTCGCGGTCGAGCCACTGTCGCCAATATTGATGTCTTGCTGTTTTGGAAAGAGACCTCAAGTCCGCTCACCTGCTTAATATTGGGTTGACCATAACCGGACAGCTGATAGATTTCAAGATCGCCGATCTCCGCCTGCAAATGTTTAGATTTAATTTTCAAATTAATTTTATCAAGTTCGCTAATTGTACTATTAATTGAACCGGATGACGAATAATACTCACGATCAGAAACTGACCCGGAAATCTGAAGACCAGGTGTAAGCTCACCATTGATAGTCAGCTCAAGCGATTGATCAAATCGGGACGAGCCGGTGGTTTCGGAAAAAACCGAAAACTTTTTGGCACCATTCACTTGCAGTCGGGATGAAACAGGAGAGTTTATTATCGGTTTAACAGATTTGAAATCCTTATTCTGATTCTCTTTTGATCTCGGGGCCGATTCGGCCACAATTCCATACCTTTGCCGAAGCCAGTTTGGGAGCGGAGCATAAAATATTTTAAGAGTATCGGCGACTGAAGGCTGAAAGTTTTTCAGATTAAATATTCCACTACTGTAATCAACAGTATAATCAATATCTTTATTTAGTTTTTTTTGATTGAGAAAGAGTGAATCGGAATCTGAAATTAGCGGGCCATGGTGAGCATTGATCCGGGTTGTTATTTCTTCATTTACTAAAACCTTCTCGGCACCATAAATATCTATGGCCAATAAAATAAGAAGAAGTGTCTGTAAAATTTGAGAATATACCCGTAGATGAGGCATCAGAACAGCCTTTCTTACTGTCTAAGGGTACAGTATTTGATATACCAGCAGACGATCATTTCCAAAATCAGAAATAATCAATCTGTTTTCGGGTGTTACGGTCAGGTCGGTCGGATTGCTTAATCTGTAATTCCCGGTATAGTCTAATTGCTCAGGTGTAAATAACAATTCTCCCCCCGAATCAAAACAAAAGAGAGTCGGTTTTTTTGAATCAAGCACCCAGATATTATCAAAACTATCAATTGAAATTCCAGTTGGATTCCGCAAATTTCTGTGCCCAAATTCAAACAGGAAGATTCCAAAGCTGTCATATATCTTAATTAAACTATTCCCCTTATCACAAACCAGAGTCCGTCCCCGGCGGTCAGATATCATCCCAGCCGGGTTTAGTAAAAACCCACCGGTCGACTCAATGCCGCCGATTGATCTGTCATAGGAGCCAATATTGTCAAAAATCCAGAGCCTTGATTTATCTCGATCGGCTACCCATAATTCACCATACTGATTGATCCTTACTCCGGCTGGACGGCCGAATTTGAGCGGGTCGGTCGGATCGATCAGCTCGATTTGTTTGGCATAGTTTAACCTGGTATCAAATACCAATATTCTTTGATTACCGCCATCAGAAATGTAAAGATTCAGATTATTATCAACCGAGATATAACTTGGCGAATCAAACAGTCCCGGGTCACTACCATATCCGCCAGCATCACGAAGCGGTTGCAGATCCCGATTGAATCTTACCAGTCGATTATTCCCGGCATCAACCAGATAAACGTTGCCTCCCATATCAGAGGTCAGGCCATACGGTTCCGAAATTTTTTTGCCAAGGATAATACCTTCAATAGATTGTTCAAAAATCAATCCTTCGGGTACAATACTATTTTTTATCTCGGAGATTGTTTCGTTTTTTGGCTTACAGCCGGACAAGACAATTAGAATTGAAATAAAAAATATAGACGTAATTTTTGACAAGAACAAATTCACTTTATCTAAAACCGATGAGTGACAACAAATCCATAACGGGGGTTGCTGGCAAAAGGGTTGACCTTGATATCAAATTCAATATTATGCCTGGTCAGGAATTCGTCATCATCTTTAAGACGATTCGATTCTTTCTGGGCAAGTCGAAAGGCGTCGATTCCGGCGATAATTCTGTTTACCAATGCGACCCCCAGCATAAAAGTTGCCTTACGGTAGGCAACCTCGCTGCCATTTCTGATCATTCGATATGTCTTTTTGTTTTCGCTGCTATCCCAGAACCAGTCATACTGCGGGTCGCCGGAATAATACGGAGCCCCGGGATTAATAATTCTGCCAGTTTTATTATAATCTTCACGGCTGTCATAAAACAACAAATTGCGGTAAAACTCATCATCATGTCCCGAAGGAGTTATTCCGGCATGCTGAATGGCATATTTTTTATAGTCATCCTCTTTCCAACTGCCATAAGAATGAAAAGCAAAGTATCCGAACCAGGCTGCCACCTCGGTGCCGAAAAATAGTTGCCCGCGTCCCTTATGCTTGACATAATAATGCCCGGCACCGGGAACGATCAGAGATAACAAAACTGCTTTTGCTTTGGAGTATTTCGGTTTTATTTTCTTTACTTTTGTTGATTTATATTTTTCACTGCTGTTTTCATCGCCAAATTCATCTGAGTCAAATTCACCGGCATCACTAAGCAGGATCGGGCCGGAAAATGGCGAAAGCGGAATTTCTATTTTTGCACTAGCCATTAATGGCAAACAGAAACAGAGAGTAACAAAAAGCGCTATTTTGCAGATACCTTTTTTCAAAATTATTCCCAATTATCTAAAATCTGTGCGTTAGTTTAATCACCGGAATTTTTTCGACCGCTGAATATCTTTTTAACTCGGCATTCACTGACCAGGTGTCGTCGGCAATCTGTTTATTGTGCCGGTTGGCCGAGATAGCTGCCTCAAAAGCCGAAACAAGATGAATGACGATTGAAAATGTTATAAAGGTCTTGGCATTATCAAGATAATCGTTGGCCGTCTTTCTCATATCCATATATGATGCTCTGTGCGCTGTTAAAAAGACTGTAGTATCACTCCAGTAATCATCCCATCCGCCACGAAATTGATCATACTTACCAATCATCTCATAATATTGCTGGCTCTTGGTGCTGGGAAGATGCTCGGTAAACAACGTCGTATCATCATTAACAATGCCATCATAATGATCTCTAATCCATCCCCGGTATGTTTCAGAGTCAAGATTTGGATAACTTGGCGGTGTGACATCATAAACGCCTCCGGTTGTATCCCCCTCGGTCCAATGAGCATCGGCAAATGCCGTAAACTCAATTGTTTTGTCATCACCTTTGCTCTGACTACTAAAATGACCTCCCCACATTCCTATTTCCGCAACAAGAAAAAGCGCCGATTTGAGAATACCGGCACCGGCATATCTTTGACCCAAACCTGGAATTA
>JAQBFG010000160.1:0-6291 GCA_032123495.1 Candidatus Zixiibacteriota bacterium
CTCCAACCAGCGGGCATTTATCCCTCTGTCCATCTCGCAATCGCCCAACCCATAAACAACAACGATTCGATCCCGTGCACCCCAATCAGTCTTGGGAAGTGCATTATTTAAGATATTGTTTCTCGATATGCCCCCAAGTCCGATTCCGTTTAGTTCTTTGATAATTTTCCCTCTATCCGACCATCGCCCCAGCGTATCTGCCAATTTTGTTTCTATCGCTTTGTTCGGCAAAATATAGGTGACATCATCAACCAGCCGGTCAAATTCATCGGCTGTCAACCCTCGCTGATTGCAGACATTTTCCCTTACTAATTCGTAACGGTCATCTATATAGGCCTGATTCTGTTCCCGGTCGGTTGCAGACATTTTGTCGTGACTATAAGTCTCCGGTGCCGATTTATATTTATTAAACCGCCACGGATCAAAACCAAGCCCGAGTTTATCTAAAGTTCCTTTCAGGTAAGTACGGCCCATCGCAAATCCGGCCAGACGAATCGACCCGGACGGATCAAGGATTATTTTATCAGCGACCGAGGCGAGATGATATTGCACCATCCCGGCATTATCGATAAAAACAATAACCTCTTTCCCAAATTCTCTGGCTCGTTTTAGTTCCTCACGGATCTCCCAGGCATGTTCGGGATAGATCTTCATCCCCGACAGATTCAAAACCAGTGCGGCAATACGGGGATCATCAACTGCGGCCCGGATATCTGTGAGAATATCCATCAAACGCAGCGTTCCGCCGTCAAAGAAAACGTACTTATTATATCCGACATTACCTTTAAGATTTATCGGCAGATATTTTTTATTTCGATTGACCGCTTCATCGATATAACTTGGACGCAAGCCGCCAAATCGAAAAGTTATCGTATGTCTGGCGATTTTATCATTGGCAATATGAGGTTGAGCTCCAAAACTGGAATTCCCGAGACAGATATTGATTCCCACCGTAAAAGATTTATCTTTAAAAAACCGTCCGATCAAATTAATCCCGCGCGCCGGTTCCAGAATAAATCCCCAACTTGAGGGTGAATCCCATAATTTATCGCCGCGCCTCAAGGCAATATCACCAAAAAAAGTAATTAGCTGATTTTCAAAAGGTCTGAATCCTATTTCCCCAACCGTTTCACTCCACCGACTTTCCAGAGACATCCGGTGGGTCAATCCCAGCGATATTATTCGTCCTGACCGGGAAATGGCCGATAAAATCAGTTCCTTCTCAAATCCTGATTGTTTATCACCGCCAAACCAACTGTATCCGATTCCAAAAGCATCGGCCTCACGCCCAAAAGCAATCGAAAGTTGATATTGATTAAAGTCATAATCTCCGGAGCGACGATGAATCATTCCAAAACCTAATCCATGAACTCCTCCAAATAACGACCAGTCTCTCAAAGAACGATCCTGACTCCGTTCAAAAGTCCAGTTAAATTGATATTCAGGATTTTTTAAAAAATGCAGATTAGCCGGATTAGCCATCCCCAGCGCACCTTCCTGAAAAACCGATGGCGATGCGTTCAAAAAGTAAAATCGTTCATAAAACGTCGGCGTCTGCCCAAAAGCTCCTATCCCCCCTAACAGCAAAAATGCAGATATAACAACAATTCTAATTATTTTCATAAATTCTCCCAATCAAAAATATAGTACATCTGAATATGACATTCTTGACGTATTAAATCAAGTAGATAAAACTATGCCGGTTGACGGCTAATAAGATTTAACGTATATTGGCTCCCCGATATAGCAAAGCGGAATAAAAAATGAACAAAGGACTTCAAAAAATATATTCAGAAATACCGAAACGGTATGAACTGATCAATCACCTATTGACTTTTGGAGCCGATATCCGCTGCCGCAAAAAAGCCGTCGATATGGCATTGGATAAAAATGATTTATATGGAAGTGGCGAAGCCACCGAAAGCGGCAGTGCCTCCACTTGGGTCGATGTATGTAGTGGGACCGGCGAAACAGTTGTGAATCTAAGCAAACACGCTGACGAAAAAACAACGCTGATTGCGGCCGATTTTTCTTTGCCGATGCTCAATATTGCTCGCCAGAAACCGGAATCTAAAAAAATTAACTTTGTCCTGACCGATGCCCGCCATCTGCCCTTTGCCAATAATTCAATCGATTTGCTAACTATTTCATTTGCCACCCGCAATCTGAATACGACTCGCGAAATATTGGTCGACACCTTTTCAGAATTTAACAGGGTCCTGAAACCGACCGGCCGGTTTATAAACCTCGAAACCAGCCAGCCGCCCAATAGATTTTTCAGAAAACTGATGCATCTTTTTGTTGGCTTATCGGTCAGAAGAATCGGTGCGGCATTATCAGGAAACAAAGCGGGATACGCATATCTTTCTCACTCCATCCCGAGATTTTACACAGCTGATGAACTTTCAAAGATCCTAAACGAAGCCGGATTTTCTAAGGTCTCTTATAAACGGCTTTATTTCGGCTTTATGGCGGCTCACAAAGCAGAGATGTAAGTTACTGCTATTCATACCATTAAGCGATAAAGCCAAAATTCCACACCAAAAATCTCCGCAACTTCCCTTGCTTTTTTCCCGTAATATTATTTATTAGGCGACAATATGTTATAATTGATTCAATAAATATAAACAAGTGAGAAGGGACATATGAATTCCAAAAACCTATCAAGAATCTTTCTGATGCTTGCCTTGATGACCATGATCATTTTCTCAGGATCGATCGTATCGGGGCAGGTAGATGAAGCACCTACTCGCGATCAGATCGAGGACAAATACAAATGGAACTTAAATGATCTATTTGCCACCGATGCTGATTGGGAACAGACCTATAAAGATGCCGGCGAAGCGACTGCAATGTTTGACAAATACAAAGGCCAATTGGGCAGTTCCGCAGATTTAATGGCCGAATGTCTTCTGCTCGATGATTCGCTAAGCAGTTGGGTGCATCGCCTCTGGGTCTATGCCGGGCTTAGCAATGATCAGGATCAATCTGTCGCCAAATACCAGGAATATAGTCAGCAGATGTCTTCATTGAGATCAAAAATGAGTCAGGCAACGTCATTTATTCGCCCGGAGATTCTTGCTATCGACAATGACAAATTGATGTCGTTTCTCGACGAAAGTAAAAAATTGCAGCAATACCGATTTTTTATCGAAGATATGATTCGCCAGAAAGCACATATTCTCTCACCCAAGGAAGAAGAAATTCTCGCCTCGACCGCCAATGTTACCGATGCCGCTCGGCAGATATTTGACATGATGGATAATGTCGATATTAAATTTGGAACGATAAAAGATGCTGACGGCAACGAGGTTGAATTAACACGCCAGAGGTACAGCAAGATGCTGGAATCGCAGGATCGCGATCTTCGTAAACGGGCCAGCGATAAATATGAATCATCTTTTCTCCCATATCAAAACACGCTTGGCGCTACTCTCGCCGCCTCGGTGACCAACGATTATTTTTATGCCAAAACCCGCGGATACGAAACCTGCCTTGATATGGTGCTCGATGGCAACGATATCCCAAGAGAAGTATTTTTTAATCTGATTAAAACCGTTGATGAAGGACTGGCACCGCATCATAAATATATTTCACTAAGAAAAAAGAAACTCGGCGTTGACACGCTTTATAAATATGACATGTATATTCCTCTGATCCCGGTTCCGACGATGGAATACACTTACGATGAAGCGGTCGAAACAGTCCTGGCCGCGCTGGCGCCTCTCGGAGAAAAATATGTTAAAGAAGCGAAACATATTTTCGACTCCCGCTGGATCGACGTTTACGAAACCAAAGATAAATACGGCGGCGGATATAATTGGGGTACCTACTCGGTTCATCCTTATATCCTGATGAATTACAGCGGCTCAATTAATAATGTCTTTACGCTGGCTCATGAAATCGGCCATGCGATGCACGCTATCTATACTAATAAAAACGAACCATACACCTATGCCGGACATTCGCGGACATGCGCCGAAATGGCCTCGACCTGCAACGAAGCATTGCTGATGGATTATTTGTTGAAGAAAACAACCAACGATGATGAAAAGCTGTATCTTTTAAATTATAGTTTACAGGGAATTGAAGGGACATTTTTCACGCAAACGATGTTTTCCGAGTTTGAAGTAAAAGCTCATGAAACAATCGAATCTGGCGGCGCCTTATCGGCTGAATCAATGAAAGCGATGTATCGTGAGATTTATGAAAAATACCAGGGTCCTGATTTCTTCCTTGAAGAGAACAAAGATATAGGCTGCCTGCGGATAAGCCATTTCTATCGTCAATATTACGTTTATTCGTATGCGGTCAGCTTCTCTGCCTCACAAATGCTGGCGACAAGGATTCTAAATGGGGAAAAAGGTGCTATCGAAGATTTTTATGAATTCCTAAGCACCGGAACTTCACTGCACCCGGTCGATATTATCAAAAAGGCTGGGATTGACATTACCACCACCGCCCCCTATGAAAACGTGATTAAAATATATTCGGATTTAGTCGATCAATATGAGCAGTTGCTTGATAAATAAGACTAAAATCTAAATATTTCGCTGATTTTTTGTATAATCCGGCTGTTTTTTGAAAATGGCCGGATTTTTTTGGCCGTTTTTTACCATATTTTTTCCGATTGAATTCTGGACAAATCAAAAGCAATTTATTATATATACCGACCAAACAGGTTAACTTATTAGGAGATGTTATGATTCTGAGATTATCACTTGCTTTGTTGCTTTTGGCCGGTGCGGCCGGATGTCAGAGCGATGACACCGCAAAAACGGAAACCGCCGCAACCGAAACCGCGGCAACCGAAACAGCCGCGAACGAAGGTGGCGAAACTACGGAAGGAACTGCTGTGGACGAAAATGCAATCACGACCGAATCGGGTTTACAATATGTTGACTATACTGTCGGCGATGGCGCCTCACCCAAAGCAGGCGATATGGTAACCGTTCATTATACCGGCTCTTTGACCGATGGTACCAAATTTGACAGTTCGGTTGATCGCGGTCAGCCGTTCCAATTCAAAATTGGCGTTGGCCAGGTTATCAAAGGATGGGATGAAGGCGTTATGTCGATGGCTATCGGCGGCAAACGGAAACTGATTATTCCGCCGGAACTCGGTTATGGTGCTCGTGGTGCCGGTGGTGTCATTCCCCCGAACGCCACTCTGCTGTTTGATGTTGAACTGCTCAAAATTAACTAAATTTTATAAAATTACGGCAGGATCCCTGTGATTCTGCCATAATCTTTTTGAGAGCTGTTTTAAATAGCAAAAAATAGCCCAAAAATCGTTTGACATATCGGGACACTTTCGTATTTTGTCCTGTCCCGAAAAAAGACTTTGGGGGTGTAGCTCAGTGGTAGAGCATCTGCCTTTTAAGCAGATGGTCGATGGTTCGATCCCATCCACCCTCATTTGAATGCGCCATTAGCTCAGTTGGTAGAGCAGCTGACTCTTAATCAGCTTGTCCCAGGTTCGATCCCTGGATGGCGTATTTTTTTACACCCAAATTTTCACTCAACATCATTTTTAAATTCAAGATCCTTTCGTAATCAATATCATTCCTTTTTTATCTGTCATTGCGAAGAGTTCACCGGAGGTGAACGATGTGGCAATCTCAATTTTTTTTGTGCCGTCAGGAACCACTTCCTGACGGAATCTTCTGACAATTTTACCATCGGTTTTGGGTCTAATATCATGTATTTTGCATATATAATTCTCCATAATATTATATCGATTATGCCGTTACAGCAAAATGGGTTCCCTCCTTCGAAGGACAGGCGTTTTGCCGTTTTTATGTTTTTCCCCGAGCCGTCAGGAACCGATTCCTGACGGAATTCTGTGGGCAGCAGATGTCCACATCTGCCCCAAATCGGCATGCGAGCACGGCGTGGCAATCTCCAAAATGGCTTCGTTTAGTCATATTTTTTATTTTCCCGACAATGTCGTTGCGAAAATGGGTTCCCTCCTTCAAAGGACAGGCGTTTTGCCAAAACAGGTTTTTTGGCCGATAAATGTGTAGTAAAATTGTAATTTTCTATTTCTGTATAATCGCTCATATACAGATAGGTACGGATATAAATCAAGTGTGATTTGGTGGGGAAAGTGTTAGTGGTAGGTCATGGACCCGTGCCGTAGGTCCAGAACAATGAACGGCGCTCCTGACATATTAATATTATTGACACATCATATATCATTTTATAGATTGTAAAATGTATAAATAACAAAGGGAGATTCCCACAGCCCTTCGTTTATCTCAGGATTTACAACAAGCTGTGGGCTACCCC
>JAQBFG010000161.1:0-14827 GCA_032123495.1 Candidatus Zixiibacteriota bacterium
ACAGAGTAGTTCTCACAACTGCTCAGGCTGAAACCGGTGAATTGTCACAGGAGATGTTTCGAATTTCAGGAATATATAAATTTAACGCTGATGATATGGATCGCGCGATGGCCTTCATTGACCTGAACCGGGCACAACAGATGCTTAATCTAAATAATCAGGCGCATGAGATTGCAATAAAATTTGTCGATATAAACATGGCTCAAAATAAGAATCTATATTTCTGGGATAAATTTTCTCAGGACAATAATGAAGCGGTCGGCTGGCCGATTATTCTTCCCCAATTGGAGGCGGTTTTTGAACTCACCGATTATTCGATGGCAATAATGGGTTTGATTATATTCGGCATTGTATCGCTGGTAATAGTAAATACGCTCTTTATGTCACTGCAAGAACGGATGTTTGAGTTTGGTGTTCTGCGTGCGGTTGGAACCAGACCCTTAGCAATGGGACAAATTATTTTGTATGAGGCTGGATCGCTGGCAGTTATTGCGGGGATAATCGGTTCAATACTGGGATTTATTGTCACATCTATTCTTGCCTGGACCGGCGTTGATTATACCGGAATCGAGTACGCCGGAGCTACATTCCGCGAACTGCTCTATCCGGTTCTGGCTGTAATGCAGTTTATTAAATATCCGATTTGGCTTTTTATTTTTACGATGCTGACGGCGCTGATACCAGCCTGGTCGGCGGCCAAAATGAAACCGGCCGAAGCGATGAGAAAAAGTTTTTAGGGAAATGAAGGAGAGAATATAGATGAATACTAGTATACAGAATAACAATGGGGTCATCGTTACCGCCGGAGTTAAAAAAACTTATTCTGACAATGGCGTCCCGGTTGAGGCTGTTCGCGGTATCGACTTGACTATCAATAAAGGTGAATTCACTGCTATTGTCGGACCGTCCGGTTCGGGAAAAACGACTTTTCTTAATATTATTTCCGGTCTTGACAGTGTCACTGAAGGTACAGTCTGGCTCAATGGTAAACAATTGTCGGATATGAGCGGAAAAGAACTGTCCGATTTTCGGCGTGATAATATCGGTTTTATTTTTCAGGCGTACAATCTGATTCCGGTTCTTACTGTCGAGGAAAATGTTGAATATATTATGCTATTGCAGGGTATCCCAAAGACGGAGCGGCAGGAGCGGGTTCATGAAATTCTAACCGAACTCGGTCTTGAAGGTTTCACCAATCGTTTACCAACCAAACTATCCGGCGGTCAGCAACAGCGGGTTGCGATTGCACGGGCGATGGTTTCCCGGCCAGCTTTGATCCTTGCCGATGAACCTACCGCAAATCTTGATTCCAAAACCGGCGGTGAACTGCTCGACATGATGCGACAACTAAACGAAAAAAGCGGGATGACTTTTGTCTTTTCAACCCATGATACATCTATTATGGAGCGGGCCAGACGATTGATCACCCTCAGTGACGGTGTCATCCAAAGCGATGAGACAAAAGCATGAAATATTCAATTATCACAATTGCATTATTGATCTGTTTTATATCAATGGATGCAAGTGCATCGGATAATTTCAGTATCAATGGCTATTACAAAAACTTCTTTGTGGTTTATGATATGTCCGATGCCCTGGAATCAATCTGGTTTGATGACAAACCGGTTGGAATAGTTACCAATCGAATTCGGATTGATTCCAAATGGAAGATATCAAACAATATGGTATTAAATACCGCCTACAATTTTGCTCCCAGAATTCAGGATAATAATTTTTCATTGGTCCAAATCGGAGAATATGATGTCCAAAGGCGAAGCTATCGTTTCGATGATTTTGAATCGCGATTGTATCCGGGTAAGAATGAGACCCCGGCCAGCTTTTTGATCTATCACAATCTGGATCGGCTCAATATATCTATCAGTACCAAAGCGGCCGATATTTATGTTGGACGGCAGGCTATTGCATGGGGATCGGCAAGATCGATAAATCCGACAGATGTTATTGTACCATACAGCTTTGATGAACTCGATAGCGAAGAGCGATCAGGAGTTGATGCGGTGCGTCTAAGGATTCCACTTGGATTTATGGGAGAGTTTGATGCCGGATATTTATTTGGTGAAGATTTTAAATTTAAAAATTCAGCAGTATATCTAAGAAGTAAATTTTACGCGGCGCAAACAGATTTCTCATTTCTAATATTGGGATTTAGAGAAAATTTGCTTTTGGGAGCAGATATGACCAGGGCTTTGGGTGGTGCTGGATTTTGGATAGAAGCTGCCTATGTGATCCCTGATGCACTAAAGAAACATGATAAAACAGATGACAAGAATTACTTTCGAGGAACTATTGGTTTGGATTACAGTCTGACTGATAGAATGTACGGATTTATTGAATATCATTATAACCAGCCCGGTGAAAATAAAGCCGATGATTATGGCCTGATTCCAATGGGAACTGCCTATTTTGAGGGTTCAGTGTACCTTCGGGGACAACATTATCTGATGCCAGGTGCAAGTTATCAGATCACCCCACTGATTATTGCTTCAAATAATTTCATCTGGAATCTTAATGACCTCTCAATTCTAATTGCACCAGCAATGGAATATAACATTGGTGAAAATATTTATTTATCGGCAGGTGCTTTTGTTGGTATTGGCAAAGCAATGATATTGCCATCATATGCAAATCCATTTACATATCAATATGGATCAGAGTTTGGGGCTTACGCAGATTCTTACTTTGCATCATTCAGATTTTATTTTTAATCACATAAAAACAATGCAATTTCTAATCATTATTAACAAACCAGTGATGAGCAACTTTCTGAGTCGCCTTGATGATTTCTCTATCTTTTTCATTAAGCGCCCCGCGGGCAATTAATGTTTCCACCGCATTATGCAGCAGTACCAGTTTATCACGAACCGGAATTAGAGCCGGGTAATATTCATTATTAAAAAAGATGCGGAAACGCATTCGTGAGCGATCATTTTCCATATAGGCACCGATTGCTTTTTCCAGTTCATTGCCGGACAGATTAATCAGACTGTCTTTCGGCGAAGCCATCATACGACGGCTATTTTGCACTCCCTGATTACATTCAAAAACAAATCTCCAGACTTCCATGATACCGAGTGAATTAATCACCAGTGTATTGACCGTAACGGTGTTATTAGCCTCATCAAAGCTGACACCCTCCAAATATGGCAAATAATAATTATCGGTGATTGCTCCAAAGGCGCTGATACCACCGGCAAATGGGTCTTCCATAATATCGCGAATGGTAAAATACGGTTTCTGCTCAAATCGGGCATCCTGCATCAGCATAAATTCTTCTTCTGTAAAATGGAACCGATTGCGCCATTTTTCCTCGGGACTAAGATCGGTTCGAGTTAAGGCAGTCTGGCTGGTTAACATCCCTATAGCCTGTCCCCCCCGCCAAACAAGCGGTAAAACACCAACCGCCCACTCGGCCGAACCGCCGATTTCACCAACCATTGAATTAATCTGGGTACCATTGGGAAACTCAGCATCTTCGAAACCAAGGATAAGTGCCGGGAACAGATCACCATCGTTATCATAGGGAGTTCCGATACCGGCATTATTCAACTCATCCATCGCAACATAATGCCTCTTACGATCCAGGTAAAAGGCGTTTAGTTTATACGGTCCGGAATATCCATACGCTTTACTAATAATTTCGGCCGCTTCGACAAGTGAGGAATCACGCGGATTGAATTCTTCAAAATACGCCCCGCCCATCCAGCGCTGAACATAAATATCCGGCAGATGCCGTTTCACTCCTGACTCGGTCAAAAACATCGCAGTAAAACTGGAATGAAGCCCTTTAACTGATTTGGTGGTTCCATCGATAACGTCACTGCCCATCGATAGAAGAGATACATTGTTGGTCATCGGCAGACCATACTTCGCACGATGTTCTCTTTTTCCGAACAACGCTCCAACCGAAATAGTCGGGTTACCGCCAGCCTCTTTTCCCGGTTTCACTCGGACACCCTCGGTGATTGTTGATGCTATTAAAACTTCTTCACCAACCGGAAGCTTATTAGTAGTAATATGCAAAACTTCAGCCATAATCTGCGCCGCCATCCGGTCATTGGCACGTTTTAATTCATTGGAAACAGCTTTGGTTCTTTGCTCCTCAGGAAGATCCATCAGCGCTCCCCGGCCATGTAAACCGACGCCAATAGCAGATAACGCCGCCGATATTACCCCGGACTCACGAAGTTGCCGATTGCGCAACGCTCCCAAATTAGATTGGCTGTTGATGGTATCATCAAGAGAAAAAATAGTCGCATCTTTCAAAGTGATATCATAATTGGCCAAAACGGAGCGGTGGCGATGATTAAATTCAATCATCCTGTCGCTATTATAGGAAAAAGCCTTTTCGACACCCTTATATTTTAATCGTTGATCAGCTATATTAAAACGCAACTTGCTATCCATCAATAATCCCTTTCAATAAATCGATCCGGCATTTTTTATCCATAACCGTATTTGAAATATCTGGCTCCCTAAGTTAATAAATGGAAAGCTAATTTAGTTAATAAAAATTGGCAAGATAAAATCTCTCCTTAAAAAAAGAGAGTCGATATATAATCGACCCTCATGCTATTATATTTTTTCAATTAATAATATTTCTATACACCGCTGAAGTTGATATCCGAAAAATACATACTGGGACGGCGCCAGGCCGAAAATGTATACGGATCGTTGCCAACCTCAACCAATTTGTTCCAGAGTCCGGTGACATTGCCTGATACATTCATCTCATAAATCGGCTTGACTATTTTTCCATCCTCGACATATTTCCCGATAACTCCGTAAGAAAAATCGCCAGTGGTGGAATTGGAATTACCACCTATAAATCCGGTGACAAGGATTCCCTTTTTCATTTGAGCAATTAGTTCATCCAACGATTTTGTGCCATACTCAAAAACAAGATTTGATGTTCCTCCGGTCGTCGGTTCCCAGTTCAGTTTGTTTCCATAATAGGAATTAGTATAAAATGATTTCAAAACACCTTTTTCGATGATAACCCGTTTTTTGGCGGCAATCCCCTCGCCATCATACAATTGCGAACCAAGACCATTTTCAACAAACGGATCATCTATTAACGTCAAATTCTCAGAGGCTATTTTCTCACCCAATTTTCCTTCAAAACAGGATCTTTTTTGTTGAATATTTCTTGCCTGCATCGGTCCATAAAGGGCACCTAATAGACTCGGCCGGGCACGATTTTCAACGATCATATCGTACTTACCGGAATCTATCTTTTGCTGACCAATCTTACTGAAGGCCCTCTCAACAGCCTTTTTGGCTAGTAACTCATGATTTGGCAGATTCTTAAAATAGCGAACTGTTCTAAAATCGTCATCATTGGGACGACATTCTTTTTCATCGCAAACAGTCACTTCAATTCCAACCGAAAATGAGGTCGACAAACGCGATCCCTCGAAACCATTACTGTGGACCTTGGTCGATTCATTGTAGGAATCATTATAGTAGGAAGTACAGGCAACCACTTTTTCGCTTATTCCCATCGCGGTCGCTTCCATCTCCCGGGCAAGCTTGACCCTGTTTTCGGAAGTCACAGTCTCATAATCGGAGTCGTAAATATGAAGATCGATCTCTTTTTTGCCTTCATAATATTTGGGATCGGGCAGAGTGCGATATTTATCCTCGCTCAGATATTTGGTCATCAAAACCGCTTCCTCGATAAATCTGCCCAGCGCATTTTTATCAAGGTCGTTAGTTGAATGACTTGAATATTTATTGTTGGCATAGACCGAAAGATTGAGAGAATTTTCGGTTGCCTCGGTCAATTTGTCAAGCTGTTGATTGCGATGTTCAATCTCAATATCTCTCGACATATAAACATTAACTGCGGCATCTTTGGCACCGCATTTTTGGGCCTGGAGAATGACCCATTTGGCCAGTTCCATTCTTTCTTTATTATTCATAATCTAATCCTATAAATATCTTATTTTTTGGTGACCTGTTATTCTATCAGGAAACTCCGCCAACAGTGATTTTAGATACTTTGGTCGTCGGCATACCATCGGTAACCGGTGCTCCCTGACCGCTTTTACCGCAAGTTCCACCACCTTCTCCAATTTGAGGATCGTCACCAACCATAACAAAATCTTTAAGCACTTGAGGACCGTTACCAATAATATTAACATCTTTTACCGGTCTGGTAATTTTTCCATCTTCAATCAAATAACCGGACTTGAGGTAGAAGGTGAAATCACCGGGACCGATATTAACTTCACCATTTGTGAAAGCTTCGGCATAAAGACCCTTTTTCACACTTCCGATAATCTCTTCTTTGGTATGAGGACCTTTCAGCATATATGTATTGGTCATTCTAGGAACCGGAACATGACGGAAAGATTGCCTCCGTCCGTTTCCGGTCGGTTTGACTTCGTAATGTTTACTGCTGATATGATCGTGCATATAACTTTTTAGAATACCGTTTTCAACCAGAACAGTATTGTGAGAATCGTTTCCTTCGTCATCAACATTAATAGTACCGCGCATATTCGGCAAGGTTCCATCATCAACAATCGTTACAAAATCTTCGGCTATCTTTTTACCAATTTTGTCAGCGAAAAGTGATTCACCCTTACGGTTAAAATCGGCTTCCATGCCATGACCGATCGCCTCGTGAAGAATAATGCCAGCTTCTCCGGCAGCAAGGACTACTTCCATTTCGCCGCCCTCAGGTTTAACCGCGTCAAAAAGTGTTACGGTCCGATCAACGGCGGTTTTGGCGATTCTATTGAGGTTGGCGTCGGTATAATGATCGATTCCGTAGCGCCCGCCGAGCCGATAAAAATTTTCTTCGCGCCGTCCATCCTGTTCGGCTGAGCAGAAGGCAAACATACGGGTCATTGGTTGATAATCAAAAACTATCCGACCATCCGAATTGGCAACCATCATGTGAGTATTGTCATCACTAAAAAATACCTGAACTTTGGTAACACGGTTATCAAGTGCCAGCATCCGGTCATTGACTTTTTGCAAAAGCGGAATTTTTTTGTCGGCGTTGACCTCTTCCCAGGGTGAATCAATCAAATAATAATTCGGCGTATCGTGAAGCTTTAATTCAACCGGTGCCACAGTTTTAGTGCCATTGGCAATATTTGCCGCAGTTTTGGCAGCCATACTCATCGATTTCAAAGATAGATCTTCAGTATAGGAATAGCCGGTCTGGTCACCCTTGATAACCCGAATCCCAACCCCCAAATCAACATTGGTGTTGGCCCGACTGACCAGATTATCTTCAAGATTGATTGTATTTGAAATGCGATGCTGAAAATACAGGTCGCTATAATCGCCACCGCGTTCCAGCGCGATAGACATAATCTTATGAATTATTGATTCATCGACTTTAAATAAATTATAGTAATCGTTCAATGTTAACTCTCCTCCGACGGATGATAATATTGCCGCCACCGGGTTAGCGCTAAAGAAAACCGGTATTGAAACCAGGGCAGCTCCTTTGGCTCCGTTTTTTAGAAATTTCCTGCGAGACATTTTGCTCATAATTTTCCTCCAACGATTTAGATATGATTTTTTATATATAATATATTTATCTGAAATATTCCACTGATTAGATGTTCTGAGAACCAAATTCATGAAGAATATGCCAATTGATGTTTATTATCATAATATAATTGCCGATATAATATTTAAACCATTGAAATTATTGGAGTTAGTGTCTTAATATATTATGTGCGATACAACCACCAAACTGGATATAAAAAAATCACAAAAAGCGGATTACACACGCCAAAATTCCAAAGAATTAGATTTTAATTGCCAAATAATATCGCCTGACTTAAAAATCATCGACTGCAAACAGGCAATAGATTCGCTGGAAAATCAGGTGGCAAAGCGAACTTCCGAATTAACTAAAATTATTGATATTCTTAATAAAGAAATTTTGGCTCATAAGCAATCCCGAAAAACCATTTGGGAATCTAAAAAACGGTACGAAGAACTTTTTAATTCCGTTTTGGCAGGAATTTGCATAAACGATAATGATGAAGTTATTCAATTTTGTAATCCTGCTTTTGCCAATATTTTTGAAGAAAATTCGGTTGCAGATTTAATAAATAGAAATTTATTGGATTATGTACAAAAAGATCAAAAGCAAATAATTTTATCTCAAACAGAAAATCGCAAAAAGGATATTTCCTCACAATATGAGCTGGAAATAATTACCGCCAAAGGGAATAAAAAACAGTTAGATGTATCGGTCTCGCCAAGATTTAATAATGATGGCCTGTATATAGGTGCTTTTGGGTCAGTAATTGACATTACCGAGCGCAATTTGGCTGAAATAAAACTGAAAGAAAGCGAAGAGATTTTCCGAGGATTGGCAGAACAGTCACCCAATATGATTTTCATTAATTGGCGCGGAAAGTTAGCATATGTTAATGATCACTGTGTCGAAGTTATGGAATACACGAAAGATGAATATTATGGACCTGACTTTGATTTTCGCTGTTTGATTGCCCCCGAATCATTGGACAGAATTAATGAACGGTTTGCCAAATATCTTCATGGCGAAGGGTCGCCACCGACAGAATATACAATTGTTACCAAATCAGGCAGGAAAATTGAGGCGGTTTTGGCAACAAGACTGATTTCTTATAAAGGTGATTCAGCCGTTTTGGGGATTATCACAGATATTACGAAATATAAAAAAGCAGAAAAAGAACTTACGGAATTAAACATTAGACTTGAAACCAAACGGTCTGCCTTAATTGGAAAAAACATCGCTCTTAAAGAAGTTGTTGATCTGGTTGAAAATGACAAAAAAGAAATCGCGGTTCAAATTCAATCAAATATAGATAAAACTATCATGCCGATTTTGGGAAGACTTTTGGAAAGAGCCAATCCCGAAGATAAAGAAAATATATTACTCCTGAAAAATAGCATGGAGCAGGTTACTCATCCATTTGTTGGCAAATTGGAATCACAATATGGAAAACTTACACCGAGAGAAGCAGAGATCAGTAATATGATCAGAATCGGCTTAAGCACCAAGGATATTGCCCAAACCCTTAATACTTCATGGGAAACGGTTCGAAATCAACGTAAGCAGATCAGGAAAAAACTCAAGATTTCAGGGAAAAAAGTAAGTTTAACATCGTTTTTGCAAACGACTTAATACTACTACTCCGTAAGATTCAATATAATCTCCCCCAAATTTCCTATTTATATAGTCAACAATGGCACGATGACTATATATGGGCCAAAATCTATAACCCATTTATAACCCTTTATAGCCCCTCGTCTCAAATCTAAATATTCCGAATAATGGTCATAAGACAAGAAAATCAGGTAATAAAAAAGGAGAGGGAAAGCAAAAGTAGCTATTTGGTAGAAGAGGCGTCGAGGAAATAACATATTCTAGTGGGGCAACGGGAGAAAACACATATGTTTAAGAACATGAAACTGGCAGCAAAAATCGGGACAGGATTTGGGGCAATAATATTTTTACTTTTAATCGTTACCGGATGGTCCTATTTCGGTATTGATAATATTATTGGAAATTCCGATAAACTGGTTGAGGGTGATAGAATATCGGCCGAAATCGCTCAAAAGGAGATCGATCATCTCAACTGGGCTTCGGCAGTAAGTGCATTGTTGACAGATGATAATGTCACGACACTATCAGTTCAGACTGATCCGAAAATGTGCGCGTTCGGCAAATGGTACAATGGCGAGGGACGTTTGGCCGCTGAGAAATTTATACCTGAAATTAAAACTTATCTTGCCGAAATCGAGCAACCGCATAATCATCTTCATGCCAGTGCGGTAGAAATTGGAAATGTATTCCACCAGGCGGACAAAACTCTACCAAAGTTTATTGCCGAAAAAGAATCTGATCACCTCAAGTGGGTGAACAGTTGTCTGATGCTTTTTGTTGAAAATCAGGCAAAACTTGATGTTCAGACCGATCACCGCCTTTGTGGCCTTGGTAAATTCCTATATGGTGAAGCTGGTCAGAAGGCTGCCGCTTCCGATTCGGAATTAGCTCAATTAATCAATGCTCTAAAAGAACCACACGAAAGATTACATAAATCCGCAATTCAAATTGACCAACAGTGGAATCCGAACGACTCACAAGCAAAAGCCGTTGCCTATGAGATATTCGAAAGTGAAACCATGTCCGCTCTTCCAGAGACTCAGGCTGCTCTTAATGCCGTTAAAATAAGATCTGAGAAGTTGGTTGAGGGAATGAATAAGGCTAATCATATCTATTCTACCGATACCAAAAACGCTCTTGGAAAGGTTCAGGGGTTGCTGGGAAAAATTGGTGAGGAAGCTCATAAAGTCAGTGCACAATATCAAACCGATATGGCCAGCGTATCATCCCAGACATCAATGCTGGTTACTATAATTAGTATAATTTCTGCAATTATTGGTGTTATTTTGGCAATATTTATCGCACGAAGCATCACCAAACCTATCAACCGCATTGTTGGTGCTTTGTCCAGTGGAGCCGAGCAGGTCGGATCAGCATCCGAACAAGTCGCCAGCGCCAGTCAATCATTGGCCGAAGGTGCTTCAGAGCAGGCCTCATCGCTTGAAGAAACCTCATCATCACTCGAAGAGATGTCAAGCATGACCCGTCAGAATGCCGACAATGCCCGGCAGGCAAATGGTCTTGCTTCCGATGCCAGCACCGCTGCCGATAAAGGGATGAGCGCGATGAATGAGATGTCGTCTGCGATGCAGGAGATCAAGAAATCATCAGATGAAACCGCCAAGATTATCAAAGTTATTGACGAAATTGCTTTTCAGACCAACCTTTTGGCGTTAAATGCGGCAGTCGAAGCAGCCCGTGCCGGCGAAGCAGGAAAAGGTTTTGCCGTTGTTGCCGAAGAAGTGCGTAATCTTGCTCAGCGTTCCGCAGTAGCAGCCAAAGATACCAGTTCGCTAATTGAAGGCTCACAGAAAAATGCCGAAGCCGGTGTTAGATCGACTGCTGAATTGGTTGAAATCCTTCAGAATATCACCGGCGGGATTAAAAAAGTTACTGATCTTCTTGGTGAAGTCACCGCCGCCAGCGATGAGCAGGCGCAGGGTGTTGAACAGGTGAATGTTGCCGTCGGTCAGATGGACCAAGTCACCCAACAAAACGCCTCCAATGCCGAAGAATCATCATCAGCATCAGAAGAGTTGGCTTCGCAAGCGCAGGAGATGCAAAATATTGTGCAAGACCTTAATAGCATTGTCCATGGCGCCAAGGCAAACTTAATAATTACAAAGCCTCAGCAACAAGCCAGCAGACAAAGCGGCAGGCAGGCTATGAACTCTTTTAATTATTCCACTGCAACTCCAAAAAAGACCAAGAGAGATTCAAAACCGACAGCCGAAGAAGTATTACCGCTTGAGGAATCGGAGATGGCTGAGTTTTAATAATTAGTTGATATATATGGAAAGTGTTAGCCCCACATTTTTCATTTTAAAACCGCGAGTGTTTAATCACCCGCGGTTTATAATCAGAAAATAGTAAATTGGTTTTGAAAAGACATAAAAAGAATCATCCCGGAGAAAATAAAAAAATGCTAGAAAATTCTCACCTCACCAATATTAGTTTGGAAAGATCAGCAAATACTGATTTGGCAATGACCACTGAAGTGAAAAACAATATTTTAATCCAGACTCTGGATAAATTCGATGACGGAGTCTATATCTCCAATCAAGACTATTCCCTTTTATATACAAGTCCCTCGCTTCAAGATGTATTTGGCCCTCCCGGAAATAAAAAATGTTTTGACTATTTATTTAATCGCGACGATGCCTGTCCGTGGTGTAGAAATCAGGAAGTATTCTCAGGAAAAGTAATTTCCTGGGAGCAAAGTTTTGATTCCTTTAGTAAAACATACAATATCCAGGAAGTGCCATTATACTATCCCAACAAAGAATTAAGAAAAATAACGAGATATCGTGATATCACTGATCACAAGCAGTCCGAAAAACAGTTGAAATTAACACACTCCAACCTTATTGAGGAGCAGGTGAGGTTGAATAAAAAAAATCTGGCTCTCAGCGAGATATTGAGACAGATTGATTATGAGAAAAACTTGATTAAATGCCAGGTTCAGGCCAACATTAATAGAATAGTAAAGCCGCTTGTGGATATACTCAGGAATAATACAAATTCTGATCGGGATCTTTATTTTGGAATGCTGGATGATGCCTTAAACGATATTACCTCTAAATTTATGACCAAGCTTGAATTACAATTTTCAAGTCTTTCTCCCCGCGAATTGGAAATCTGCAATTTAATCAAAAACGATCTATCATCGAAACAAATTGCGGATGCACTCAATATTTCCATTCAAACCATAAGTCAAAGGCGCAAGCATATCAGAAAGAAATTAGGCATCTCTAATAAGAAAATTAATCTATCAGCATATTTAAAATCTTCATAATTACGCCGTAAGTTTCTGGAACATCGCTACTTTCAATTCGTTCAAAGTTTAATTCCGAATAATAATAAATAAATGATCCCCATATTAATGGGGAGGCTATATCCCCATTATTTCCCCTTTCTTATACCATCAATTCAGTTGGTTTTTGGGCGATTAAATAAACATGGAAATAAAACTAAAAAAATGAGGGGGGATTAAAACCAAAAACTTTACTGGGATTTGTCAATTAGAGCAATTAAGCATAATTTAAAAAAGGGGGAAAAAATGTTCAAAAAAATGAAATTATCGGCAAAAATCGGATCCGGGTTTGCGGCTCTGATATTAATGCTTTTGTTTGTGGCCAGTTGGTCTTATTACGGTATCGGCAATATAATAGGAGGCGCTCAAGATGTCGTTGAATG
Source organism: Candidatus Zixiibacteriota bacterium (assembly GCA_032123495.1). Lineage (GTDB taxonomy): Bacteria > Zixibacteria > MSB-5A5 > GN15 > PGXB01 > JAAERC01. The sequence continues at coordinate 12,842 of JAQBFG010000161.1, forward strand.
TAACCATTTAGCGTCAGAAATAGCCCATAGAGAAATTGACCATCTTAACTGGGCCAAAGATGTTAGCGCCCTATTGACCGATGCAAGTGTCACGAAACTTGAGGTTCAGACTGACCCAAAACAGTGCGCCTTCGGCAAATGGTATTATGGCGAAGGACGTTTGGCCGCTGAGAAATTTATACCTGAAATTAAAACTTATCTTGCTGAAATCGAGCAACCGCACAATCATCTTCATGAATCTGCAATAGAGATTGGTAATGTATTTCGTCAGGCTGATAATTCCTTACCCAAATTTTTGGCCGAAAAAGAAGCTGATCATTTGACATGGGTCAATTCATGTTTAGAGCTGTTTGTGCAAAATAATGATAAACTTGAAGTGGAAACCGATCACCATCTTTGCGGTTTAGGCAAGTTTCTTTATGGCCAGGAGGGTCAGAAAGCTGCCGCTTCTGATCAGGAGATGGCTCGGCTGATTGATGATTTGAAAGCTCCGCACGAAAGGTTACATAAATCTGCTCTCGGGATTCAGGAACACTGGGATAATAGCAATTCGGACGCTAAGGCAAAAGCTCACGAAGTCTTTGTAAATGAAACAATGCCAGCATTGCATGAAACAAAAAATGCTATTGATGCCTTAAAAGGCAGAGCCGAATTTATGGTTGAAGGAATGGAAAAGGCTAATAATATTTATGCTACCGATACAAAATACGCCCTTGAAAAGGTTCAGGGACTTTTGGGTTCGATCATGAAAGAAGCGGGAAAAACCAGCGTCACCAATCAGGAAAATATGGCCAGCGTATCGACCCAGACAACCACCATGGTGACAACAATAAGTATTATTGCAGCCATTATCGGTATCATTTTGGCAATAGTTATCGCACGTGGTATCACAAGGCCTATTAATCGCATTGTTGGTGCCTTGTCCAGTGGAGCCGAGCAGGTCGGATCAGCTTCTGAGCAAGTTGCCAGCGCCAGTCAATCTCTGGCGGAAGGCGCCTCGGAACAGGCTTCGTCGCTTGAAGAGACATCGTCGTCATTAGAAGAGATGTCAAGCATGACTAAGCAGAACGCTGACAATGCCCGACAGGCTAACGGCCTTGCTTCCGATGCCAGCTCCGCTGCTGATAAGGGCATGAATGCGATGACCGGTATGTCAGCCGCGATGCAGGAAATTAAGAAATCATCCGATGAAACCGCCAAGATCATCAAGGTTATCGATGAGATCGCTTTCCAGACCAATCTGTTGGCTCTCAATGCAGCCGTTGAAGCGGCCCGTGCCGGTGAAGCTGGGAAAGGCTTTGCCGTTGTCGCCGAAGAGGTGCGTAATCTGGCTCAACGTTCTGCAGTGGCAGCGAAAGATACCAGTTCCCTTATTGAAGGCTCACAGAAAAATGCCGAAGCCGGTGTGAAATCAACACAGGAACTGGTCGAAATCCTTCAGAATATCACCGGTGGTATCAAAAAGGTTACCGATCTTCTCGGTGAAGTCACCGCCGCCAGTGATGAGCAGGCGCAGGGTGTTGAACAGGTGAATGTTGCCGTTGGCCAGATGGATCAGGTTACCCAGCAGAACGCTTCCAATGCCGAAGAATCTTCCTCGGCCAGTGAAGAGTTGGCTTCTCAGGCGCAGGAGATGCAGAGGGTCGTTGCTGACCTGAATGCTATCGTCCATGGTGCCCAAGCCAATTCGATGGAAAACAGATCAGCCACATATACCAGCCAAAAACGCAATTCAAACATTAATCACGAGTCAGCTTCCAAAAAAGCGACCAGTTTATTAAAAGCGAAATTGCAAAAGATTAATAAGAGGAAGAACGATAAACATACTGACGTCAAAACCAGTACGTATAGTGCCAGCGCTGAAGAAGTGATTCCGCTTGATGAAAAAGAGATGGCTGAGTTTTAGTACAAATCCAAAATGCGGAAAATAATTGGGGCAATTTTATTTTCCACTTTAAAAAACCGCGAGTGATTAGTCACCCGCGG
>JAQBFG010000162.1:0-7146 GCA_032123495.1 Candidatus Zixiibacteriota bacterium
GTGGTAATCCCGAAGAATAGAAATATTTTTCAAAGAGACGCAGGGCTATTGGCCCTGCTTCTCTGTTTTTTATTATTATCCGGATGCGGATCATTGAAAACCAATAAGAAATTCTATGAGCCAATAACGGTTGAACTGCAGAAGGGCAATTACGAAACAGCAGTTACACAAATTGAAACTGCCCACTCAAAGAAAAAGTATCAACATAAAGATCGTTTCGTTTATTTTATCGATGCCGGGCTGGCCTATCATTACGCCGCAGATATCAATAGCAGCAATCAAAAATTAACCCAGGCCGAAAGTGCCGCCGATGACTTGTTCACCAAAAGTATTACCCGCGCCGCCGCCTCGCTTCTTTTGAATGATAATGTCCTTGAATATTCCGGCGAGGATTATGAGATCCTCTACACCAATCTTTTTATGGCGCTTAATTATATTGCTGATAATAATTTTGATGATGCCTTTGTTGAAACCAAACGTGCCAATGCAAAACTAAATCTTCTAGAGCAAAAGTATCGCAAAGCCTCGGATGATTACAATCAGGGAATCGAGGATGACACGACCGCTGTTAAGATTAACTATGAAGCCAAAAAGGTTCGGTTCAACAATGATTCTTTTGCACGATATTTAAGTATGCGGATGTATGCCGCCGAGGGAAAATTAGATGATGCCATTATTGATTATAATTTACTAAAACGCGCCTTTATCGAGCAGCCGTATATCTACAATTTCGATATGCCCGATATTAAGTATCTTCCTGAAAATAAGGACAATACAATTTTCAGTGTGGTCGGACTGGCCGGATTATCGCCAGTCAAAGAGGCTTTGGATCTTCGTCTGCGAACCGACAAAGACCTAAATCTGGTGCAGATATTGTACACCGATCCGGAGCGGCAGGATTCCGAGTATGGTCATCTCGCTTTACCGGTTTCCGAGGATTATTATTTTAAATTTTCTATTCCTCAGATTGTATCGCGGCCATCGTTTATAAATAAAATAAACGTCTATGCCAACTCGGAATATCTCGGTCAACTGCAATTACTCGAAGATGTCGGTGTTGTTGCCAATGAAACATTCGAGGCCAAAAAATCATTGATATATCTTCGCACTGTCGCTCGGGCGATTTTTAAAGGACTGGCCGCTCATAAAGCCAAGAAGAAAGAGGATAAGAAAAAAGATGGCGATGGTATTGGCAACTGGCTAAAAAAGGCACTGATCGATGTCGCTACCGATATAAGCGAAAATGCTGATCTTCGCTGCAGTCGTCTTTTACCGGGTAAGATCTATGTCGGCGATTTTGAAATCAGTCCCGGCACTTATGATATCAGAGTTGAATTTATAAATGAGTACGGCAATGTGACAAGCATCAAAGAGATCAAAGATTATAAAATCTTAAAAACCGGCCTCAACCTTATCGAAGCATTTTCATTGAATTAGCAATAATTTGTTGTATAAATTTATTCCCATAATATATTACTATTAAACGATATTGATTTTATATCGTCTTGTGGGCGAGGGAAAATAAATTTAAATAAACTAATGATGGGGGATATTATGAAACGAACTCTTTTGCTTTTGGTTATTGTTGGGTTTGCTTTTTCACTATTGCAATGCTCCGGAACTGCTGTAGATCCCAATGATCCGGTAAACAATCCGCCGGCCGACCCGGGTGATTTAACCTCGGCTGATAAATCGCTGGCCGACGCCGGCAATAAATTTGGGTTGAAACTATTCCGAGAAATAGTCGCTAACGAACCTGATACCAATATTTTCATCTCACCTTTATCAGTCTCGTTGGCAATCGGAATGACCTACAACGGCGCCAAAGGTGAAACAAAGACAGCAATACAAAATACTCTTGAACTGCATGGTTTAACAATCGAGGAAGTTAATAGCTCTTATAAGAATCTAATTGATATTTTGTCAAATCTTGATCCCAAAGTGCTGTTTGAAATCGCCAATTCAATCTGGTATCGTGATGGTATCATGGTTAAGGATGAATTCTTAAATCTCAACACTACCTATTTTAACTCTGAAGTGGAAGACCTAGATTTCAGTGATGATTCATCATGCGACAGTATCAATAGCTGGGTGGACGAAAAAACACATGGAAAAATCAATGAAATAATTAGTCCGCCTATAAATGATATGGCGATAATGTTCTTAATTAATGCCATATATTTTAAAGGTGACTGGACTTACCAATTCGATCCTGAATTTACACGAGAATCGTCGTTTTATCTTATGGATGGTTCATCAAATAAATGTAACATGATGACGCTACAGGATACATTCAGCTATTATGAAAATGAATTCTTCCAAGCGGTTGACCTCCCCTATGGCGATGGTGATTATAGCATGACAATATTTTTGCCTAAAACCGAAAAGGGAGAAAATGTAAATACATTATCAGCAAAGTTTACCAAAGAGAATTATGAAACTTGGCTGGGTAATTTTTCTGAAAACGAAGTTTTGATATATATGCCGAAATTTGAGATTGAATACGAAATTAAACTGAATGATGCACTAAAGGCTCTTGGAATGGAAATTGCATTTGAACCCGGCCGGGCTGATTTTACGAATATTGCCGATATGGAACTTTACATCAATGCTGTCAGGCATAAAACTTACGTCAAAGTTGATGAAGAAGGAACTGAAGCCGCTGCCGTAACAATTGTAGAAATATTTACAACATCTATCGATCCACCAGGGTTTCAAATTATAAACATCAATCATCCATTTTTGTTTGTAATTAGAGAACAAAGTTCAAATTCAATTCTGTTTATGGGCAAAATCATCAACCCAGAGTTCTTGGAATAGTATCCAAAAAATTATAAAGCCGGGCTGAAAAATCAACCCGGCTTTTTTTATTGCGTAAATAATTATTATACTTTATTTTCCTATTATCAACAGAAGCTTTGACCAAACTGTGTAGGCGGGGATGTACAGCAAAATATCAAATTATATTCAACAGTATTTAATATTAAGGATATTCAATAGATCATAGGAAAGGGCAAGGAATGTTAAAAAAGATTCTGATCGCACTCGGAATTCTGGCTGTCGTTGTCACATTGATAATCGTAGCAGTTTTCCAGATGACATCCGGCATCGCCGATGTCGCCAATAACTTTTTTGCCGAAATTAAGGCAGGAAATATTGACTTGGCATATGACTCCTATCTCTCGGAGGAATTTAAGGCGGCAACATCAAAAGATGGTCTGAAGTCATTTTTAAATGGCTCGATGTTGTCAGATTATGCCGATGCCACCTGGCCATCGAGATCAATGGAAAACAATCAGGGCCAACTGGAAGGAACAATTACCACCTCAAGCGGCGGCACAGTACCATTGGCAATAACTTTTGTTTCTGAAAACGAAGAGTGGAAAATACTCTCGATCAAACTGTCCCAGGCTGGGCTGACCGACGACGGCTCATCGGCAGCTATGCCAGACGATATAAAATTAAAGCGTATGACAACTGAATCTGTTTATGAGCTGGCCCTGGCAATAAATGCCAAAGATTTCACGGCATTCTATGATAAAATAGGTCAATTATGGAAAAGCCAGACGACAGCTGAAAATTTGAAAAGCGGTTTCAAATCATTTATCGATCAAAACATTGATTTGACCGGCATGAAAGATGTCGATCCGGTTCTGAGTTCTCCCCCTTCAATTGATGATAATGGCTTTCTGAGTTTGGTTGGATATTTCCCAACCCAACCGTCGGTTGTCTATTTCGAACTTGACTATGCTTATGAACATCCTGATTGGAAGATGGTCGGGACCAGCGTTGAAATCAAATAAATAAACCGAGAGGAGTGTTTAATGCTTTTACGGCTAACAAAATATATATGCCTGACGTTGGGCGTTCTGATGTTGTTTTCATCGGCGATAGCGGCGACTCGGGTGGTATCGATAACTACCTGCGAATCGGTTGCTGGCGAAAACTGGGTGCCAATCAATATTAGCGAATCGTTCTCGACTCAGACACCTGAAATTCATGCAGTAGTACACCTTGAGGGGGCAAAACCAAAAACGATCATAAAATGTTCCTGGGTTTCGGTCAATGCTATTGCGACCCCAAATTATGAAATAGCGGCGATGGAATCGGAATGCTATAAAGATGGTGATGCAACGGCCCATTTTTCATTGACCCGACCCAACAATGGATGGCCGGTCGGAAATTACAAACTTGATATTTATATTGATGGTCAACTATCATCAATTAAGACATTTTCAGTTGGTGGTTCAGCCGCCCCGACACCATCTCCACCACCTCAGCAACAACAGCAGCAACAGCAATATCAACCGCCTCCTCAACAGCAAGCATTACAATCAAACTATGGTTATTCCGGAACCTATACTTATTCGGAACAAGGAGTAGTACTAACCATAATCTTTAATCACCAATCAAACGGAGAACTGACTGGTTCTTTGTCAAGTAACTCAGGAATGCAGTATCAGATCGAAGGCATGGTTGAGGAAGGGACCGGATTCGGCGCCTGTTATGATAATCAGGGTGGTATTTTCTTCGAAGCGTATCTGGATGGCAGCGAACTGTATTTTGCTATGATCGAACCTGATGCTAACAACATGCCAAACTACGATGCGATGCGTGAGTTTTCATTTGTCAAGCAGGCCTCAGGACAAACACCATCTCAGCCGCAAGCGGTTCCGCAACAGCAAACGGTTCCACCGCAGCAAACACAGCCAAAAGCACCGGCGATGGGCGGACAGATCGGTGGCGCGGGAGGAAACAACAGTACAGCCAGTGCGGCGACACCGATTCAATCGGCCAGTGGACGATCCGGCAAGACCTTTCGGCATCCGGTTGGATTCACTTTTTGGTATCCTGATACATGGACAGCAAATATGCTTGATGGCGCACTGCAATTGATACCGCCGAATGCTGGCAAAGCTGCCGATGGTCCGACCGAGTTATATTTTCTGGCTGGCGAAAGTGTCGCGGGAGAAGGAATCACATCACCTGACGATCAACGAGTAGTTTCTTATATAGATCAACAGGTAAAAACGGTTGTTCCAACTCTGCAATATACTGGGCGATCAAAACCGATCAATATGTCGCAAGGAAGAGGTTCATGTATGGATTGGACCGCCTCAGGAGCTAATGGGGTGGAAATCATTGCCCGCTCATTTGTCAGCATTATTAATGACCATGGTGTCACTCTCACCGGTATTGGACACAAAAAGCTGGTTGAATCGAGAGATAAAGATTTAAATCAGATGTTTTCTTCCTTTTCTTTTGGGCAAAGTCAGAATGACCCGGCTCTAATTGGAAACTGGGAGTTATTATCAACTACATCGATCACCAATCAATCACCGTGGGAATCGGACTGGTCACGAGCGCAAGCGGTAAATGAGACATCAAGTCAAATCTCATTCCAACCAAATGGAACCTGGCAACGAAATGATAAGAGCCATATGCTGGTCGGTTCCGCTGGTATCTGGCTTGAAGATAAAAGTGATAAAGCAAGCAACGGGACTTGGAATGCCGGCGAGGGAATTCTATATATGCTCTGGGAAGATAAGTCATACCGGGAGTGCCAATATCGTGTCGAAAATTCGCAACTCAGACTGGTCTGTGGAGATAAAGGCGAAACCTGGCAACGAAAATAGTTCAGGATTACAATTTATTAAATCAAAAGCCGGGCTGAAAAATCAACCCGGCTCTTTTTATGTTCATATTTTTATGATGATTATTTTTACCCCATAAACGGATAACGGTAATCCTTCGGTGAAACAAAAGTCTCTTTAATCGTGCGTGGTGATGTCCACCGAATCATATTTAACATCGATCCCGCTTTATCATTGGTCCCCGACGCCCGACCTCCGCCAAACGGCTGCTGTCCGACAACTGCACCAGTCGGTTTGTCATTAATATAAAAATTGCCGGCCGCATGACGCAGGATATTTCCGGCTTTAAGTACTGCCGCTCTATCAGTGGCAAAAATCGCCCCTGTTAATGCGTAAATAGAAGTTTTATTCGCCTCTTCAAGTGTTTCGACAAATTTATCATCTTCATAGACATAAATGGTCAGCACTGGTCCAAAGATTTCCTCTTCCATCAATTTGAAATGCGGATCGGTCGTCAGTACTACCGTCGGCTCAATGAAAAATCCTTTGGAATCATCATACTTACCGCCGCATAAAATTTCGCAGTCACCGGCACTCTTTGCGAAATCGATATACTCGACAATACTGTCATAAGCCGGTTTATCAATCACCGCGTTGACAAAATTGGAGAAATCTTCGACATCACCCATCTTAAGTGAGTCAACATCAGCTATTAACCTATCTTTCAAACTTGGCCACATCGATTTTGGAATATAGGCTCTTGAGGCAGCCGAACATTTCTGTCCTTGATACTCAAAAGCGCCGCGAATCAATCCGGTAGCAACCGCTTCCATATTTGCTGAATTATGCGCAAAAACAAAATCCTTACCACCGGTTTCGCCAACAATTCGCGGATAGCTCTTGTATCCGGCAATATTGGCACCAACCGTTTTCCACATCGTATGGAAAACACCGGTACTACCGGTAAAATGTATTCCTGCCAGATCGCGATGTTTGAGCACCAGTTCACCGACATCGGCCCCGCGAGCGGTCACCATATTAATAACACCGTCAGGAAGGCCAGCTTCTTTCAATATCTTCATAAGGAAATATGCGGTATAAGTCACCGACGAGGCCGGTTTCCAGAGAGCGACGTTACCCATAATCGCCGGCGCTGTCGGCAGGTTCCCGGCTATCGACACAAAATTAAACGGTGTTACTGCAAAAACAAAACCCTCAAGCGGACGATAATCGGAACGATCCCAGATTCCGCTGGCATCATTAGGCTGCATATCATAAATCATCTCGGCGAAATAAACATTATACCGGAAAAAATCGGCCAGTTCACAAACGGCATCAATCTCAGCCTGAAAAGCATTTTTGCTATGACCAAGCATTGTCGCGGCATTAACAATATTTCGATATGGTCCGACCAAAAGATCAGCCGCTTTCAAAAATATTGCGGCACGCTCGGAAAACGGCATATTTTCCCAATCATTTTTCGCTTTGGCTCCCGCCGCTATCGCATCTGCAATTTCCTTTTTGCCGCCCTGATACCACTGCCCCAGTTCCA
>JAQBFG010000163.1:0-3450 GCA_032123495.1 Candidatus Zixiibacteriota bacterium
AATGCCGGGGAAACGGTGTTCGACATCGGGCGGATCGAATCAGGCACCAAGAAAGTGCGCCTCGTTCATGGGGCGTAACCGGTTACAGGCGCTGCTCTGGAGGGGATCGATGTTATCGGTCTTGATGATCTCGACCGCAAATTTATGAGAGTGATTGTTGATTATTATAAAGGCGGTCCGGTTGGTATCGAGGCGATCGCCGCGACGCTCAACGAAGAGGTCGATACACTGGTTGATATGGTCGAACCGTACTTATTGAAGATCGGTTTCCTTCAGCGCACCAAACGGGGCCGGATGGTCTCGCACGACGCCTGCAAACATTTGGGCATAAAAATCTCCTCGTCTGATCAGCCGAATTTGTTTGAGTAGAATCTAGTTAAAATAAATTCTTGGTATTATTATTTTATTGCGCTAAAAATCAATAAATGTTTATATGAATAGAGTAATTCAGAATTTAAGATTTAGGAGGAAAATCTATGAGCGATAATGAGCCTAATCGGGAAGTATTGTTTAGGCAGCCGATATCTACTACTATTATACAGATTGTTTCAGTTATAGGCACTTTGGCGGTTCTTGTTATTATGTATTGTCAATTGGACGCAATAAGGGACGAACAATCAATAGCATTAAGACCATATTTGAGTATTGAAACAGAGGCATCTCAACCAGGTCTAACACAGGTATTTGAAATGAAGAATACGGCCCAAGAGAATGAAATGTGGAAATTGGGGTATTGGGTAGCAAATACTGGTGATTATCCTGCACGAAACATTCATTATAGGATCGAACATTCTACTTCTTCAAGGTTTGATGATCCATCGACCTTCGACAACGAAAAACCGATAATGCTGAATCCAAGCATCGTCCAATTGGTAACTACAAAATCTATGGCTAGATCGGAGGCAATTGAAAGTCAGGCAAAGAATGCTACAATGTTCAGACATATATATGTGAAATATGAAGATGATAGCGGTAATAGTTATTATACAAACGCTACGTGGGGTTTAAGAGATTATAAGGTTAGTGGTCCAATTAACTGGTATTTGGTTTCGATGAATGGCAATTAATCCATATGCTATGAATACTACTTCTATCACCGACCAAAGAAAACAAAAGGAATGAAAAATGGGAAAAGCCTGAGTAGGTCGAAATCTCGGAGAGTTTCGACTTCTTAACTGCGGAAACTATTTTACTAATTTAAATCTTTTAGCCGGGTAGCCCACCGCTTGTTATAAATCCTGAGATAAACGAAGGGCGGTGGGTGTACTTCCGTGAATATCCAGGAAACAAAATCACTACAACATCGATATTGATTTATTCATCATATCTTAATTATGACGTTAAGAATGCCAAAACTAATAATTACAATTTTACTACAAAGAAATTGTTCGAAAAGTGCTTTTTGGCAAAACGCCTGTCCTTCGAAGGAGGGAACCCATTTATGCTGTAATTAATTGGGGGTGATGCATTTACAAGAAATTAACAACTGGGGTGGCCCATAGCTTGTTATAAATCCTGAGATAAACGAAGGGCTATGGGGATATTGACATCTGCCGCCCAAAGGAATTATATTAGATGTGAAACCGGTAGCGATCTAATCCGGATAATATCGTAGCGACTAACTTTAAACAAGGGGGAACAATATGTCTAGTGAAGAAGAATTGGAAGAACTGCAAAACCTTATTGCCGAATATGAATCGGCAAGCGCCGAAGTTGCAGAATATCTTGCTACCGTTCACCTCTCGGCCAAAGTTTCGAATCCCGTCGATCTTAAAGGTTTCGAACGGTCGTGTCAAAAACAGCAGAAAGCGCTGGATAATCTGAACGATTTTTGGGGTATAAATCCGCAGGAATAAAAACGTGTCGGCCAAATTCACCGACTATAGTCGTTGACTCTAATATTTAAGAGTAACCGACCATATAAGCTGGGGGCCACCCTCGGGATCGGTGGAAAACAGATTTTATTCGCAGTTGAAGTAAATTCCTCATACATTAAGAAAAAGGATAACTTACCGAAAATATGAATAATAGGCCAATTTTTTGGGTATTTTCTCGGATTATTGAATTTAGAGGGATATATTCTAAATATTAAGAAAGGATGAGTTGCCGATATGAATTTTTTGTCTAAATCTGTTTTTGCAGGAACAATAACTTTAATATTATTTGTACTAATACCATCTTTTGCCGTCGCCGGTGGTTTGATTGGTCCACGCGCTGGATACGATTTTGATTCTGATAATTTCGTTTTGGGTGTGGAAGCGGAGCTTGGACGGGCGTTTCAGAGTTTTCGATTTGCACCAAGTCTGGATTTCGAACTGGGAGATAATACGGTAACCGCCATAAATAGTGATTTTAGATTGTACCTGTTCCGTCTTCCCGAAACAGGTCTTCATTTCTACGGTTCTGTCGGTCCCACTTTACTACTGGCTTCTTCCGGTCAGGGAGATAATAATACGGAAATAGGCCTTAGCCTGGTGGCAGGCATGAAGGTTCCAATGAGGGGTCAGAAACGATATAATTTGGAATTGAGATTCGGTATTGGTGATATTCCGGAATTAAAAGTGATGCTTGGCATCCTTTTTGGAATCTGAACTCGGTTATCCGCACCGCTTGGGGTGCGGAAATGTTCAATTTGCGACTGATGTCCACATCTGCCGCCCATACAATAAAACTTGAAACGTCATACCCAAAAATATTACTTGACAGAAATCGTCAAAGCATTATTTTTAAATGGATATATCTTCTCGCTAATAGTCCGAAAAATAAATAATTTGTAATTCTACATTGGGGGATAGGATGAAAGCGTTGTTTAAAAATCTGATAATTCTGTTATTTCTGTTTTTTGTACCATCCATACTAATGGCACAAATGCCTATTGATGACTGCGGTGTTTTTGTAGAAGGGGTTGAGGCCGGATGTATTTTATTCGATACCGACCATTATGGTGAATATCTATTTATGGTTTTTCCCGACCCCTTTAATCCGGACCCGATGGGTCCGTATGAAATTGGTGATAGAGCCCGAATTCAGGGAATAATTACTTTTGATTGTGTATCATATTGTATGCAGGGAGACGGCTGTATTTTTACTGCCACATTTTGCGATTGTGACGAAGACTATAACTGCGGCGATTTTAATGGTGATGGTATGTTCAATATTCTGGATATTGTATATCTGATAAATTATATCTATAAAGACGGTCCGGCTCCTGTACCGCTTGCATCAGCCAATATCGATTATGATATCCGGCATGACTCTGCTATCAATATTTTGGATGTGATCCGCTTTATTAATTTTGTTTACAAAGACGGCCCATCGCCTGTATGCCCATAAATAATTTCGCGGCTCTTCCAGTCGAGTAGGGCAGAACCCAAGTGAAACGATGCGGTTCTGCCAATTCATTTGAAAATATCAGGAATATATCTGATAGATAACTTTATATGACCAGGG
>JAQBFG010000164.1:0-7974 GCA_032123495.1 Candidatus Zixiibacteriota bacterium
CCGTTTTCGGCGCTTGCTTTTAAAATAATTAACGATCCTTATGTTGGTCAGCAGACATTTATCCGGGTTTATTCCGGTGAACTTAAGGCCGGAAGTTATGTTTATAACTCAACTCAGGATAAACGCGAACGAGTCGGACGAATCATGCGGATCCATGCCGGCGACCGTCAGGAACTGACCGAGATCAAAGCCGGCGATATTGCCGCGATTATCGGAGTGAAATCGACCGTCACCGGGGATACGTTATGTTCCGAGGATGACCCGATCCTGCTGGAAAATATCCATTACCCGGAAACTGTGATCGATTTGCGCGTTGAACTCGAGGACAAAAAAACTCGTGACAAACTCGGGATGGCGCTGAATAAATTATCACTCGAAGATCCTTCGTTTACAGCCAAATTCGATGATGAAACCGAGGAAACAATTATTTCCGGGATGGGTGAATTGCATCTGGAGATAATTGTCGACCGCCTAAAAACCGAACATGGCATTGAGGTTATCGTTGGAAAACCGTCGGTTGCTTATCGGGAAACGATAACGACAGAATTCGTTCACAATCATAAGTACAAAAAACAGACCGGCGGCAAGGGCCAGTATGCTCATATAGAATTTAGAATCGAGCCTAATCCGGGTGAAGGTCTTGAATTTGTCAATCGTGTTGTTGGCGGTAATATCCCCAAAGAGTATATCCCGGGGGTCATGAAAGGTTTCAGGAGCTCAGCTGAAAAAGGTTTATTGGCCGGATTTCCGATGGTTGATATTAAATTTGTACTTCTGGATGGTTCGTCGCACGATGTCGATTCAAGCGAAATGGCCTTTCGGGCTTGCACGATGCAGGCGCTAAGAGAAATAATTCACCGCACCGGGCCGAAACTTCTCGAACCGGTTATGAAAATAGAGATCAATACGCCCGATGAATATATGGGCGACGTTATCGCCGATATCAACCGCCGTCGTGGTAATATCGAGCGTCTCAGACGATTCCGTAAAGGCTCGCAGAAATTAAACGGCAAAGTCCCACTGAAAGAGATGTTTGGTTATGCCTCGACCCTGCGGACTATCTGCAGTGGCCGGGCATCTTTTTCGATGGAGTTTCTAAATTATCTGCCGCTTCCCAAAGGGCTTCAGGACGATGTTATCGCTGAACAAAAAGAGAAACAGAACGCAAAATAAAAATTGTGGGCGGCAGATGTCCACATCTGCCCCAACGAATATCTATAAAAAAAGCCCCCATATAAATGGGGGCTTTTTTATTGCCATAAACCTATTTGGCCATTGCAGCCACTTTTTCTCCGATATGATCATAAACGTGCTTCAGTTCCTTTTGGGGACTGAACTCGACAAAAGAAGTATCTTCTTCCACCCAAACAGTATGTCCCGCCGGCCAATGAAACATCTCACCCGCTTTGCAGACTTCCTCTTTGCCGTCATTGTATTTAACATGAATGGCACCTTCAAGCATATAGCCCCAATGCGGACATTGGCACTTATTATCCTGAAGTCCTTCAAGCAGTGGAGTGGCATCGGCGCCAGCCTTTAATGTGACATAAGCAACCGAGGTTTCGTCCCATTCTGCAACACGAAAGGTCGCAACCGGCAACTCCAATGCAACCGGGATATCTTCTTTACGTAACTTCATTACACTATCTCCTTTATAATTGATTTGGCAAACAGGCACAAAAACAGCACCCATTTCATTTTAGATTAACATTGCTATTTCTCGAAATAAATCAGGACAACAATTCCTATTAACGAGTTTATTTATAATGGAGTTATTACGTCCACAATACTAATACATTTGATTTATTATTGAATAATAGCGTTCCACACTATGCTGTGGGTCGTAATGAGTTTTTGAACCGATTAACCTAATTCAGTATGTCCGAATTATATAAGACATTCAGCATAATAGTCCGACCCGGTTCATATACACGCGCGCCCGAAGAAAAGGGATCACGAAGATACGACATATGCTGATAATAAAGCTCATCAGTTAGATTCTGTATGGTCAGCGAAAACATTAAAGCTTTCATCTTATAATTCAATCCAAGATCAACTTGAAACCACGATGATGTCGGCAACTCATATAATGATTCATCAATTCTTGTCTGGGCATCATTATAGCTGAATCGAATATTTCCTGAGATATTTTTATATGCCGGCGATTTCAGATTGGCCCGCACTGAAAAAGGAACAATCTCCACCAACGGTGTTTTGTCTGATTCATTTTCCGCCCAGATATAGCTGGCGGTTATATCATAATATTTCCAATTTCCGCTAAGATTAAATCCGAATAAAACGGCATCTATATTTTCATAGGTGCGATAATTTCTTTCGGGAGTATTCTGACCAACAAGATTGACATAATCCCATATATATGTACCATAAGCTTCAAAAATAATATCCTTATATTGAATATTCGCCCGTAGTGATGTCCGTGCCGGTGATTTCAGTGTTGGATTACCGACCCACCATTCTTTACCAGCCGGTTTTTTTACAGAGATATAAAGATTCTCAACCGGCGGCGTCTGTTTGGAAAAATCGAGTGTAATCGATCCCGATAAATTATTTAATAAATCATAAAAGTGATTCACACCAATATCAAACAAGGCATAAGATCTGGAATCGGTCGCTTTTTCGTTAAGCAACTGATAAATTTTGACATCTTCTTCATTAGCTATTTTTTGGTAGACAAATCCGAATCGACCCCAAAGGGTGAAATAATCTGATTCCAATCTTTGGGATATTGTGCCGGAGAGCAGCCCAACATCTGGGATCATATGATTATTTATGGTTGTCATCGGAGTCCTGATTTCATTGTCAGCATTCCAGTTTCGATAGTACAATTCATAAAACGATCCGGTCAGACCAACAGTCAAATTGCTCGCATCGGTAATCATCGACCCCATACTGGTCCGAAGTCCGTTATCCATCAAATGGTCGGTATAATTCATATATAATTTTATGTCGTTATATTCGAGCGATAGAGAAAAAACCTTGTTCTCCCGCTCATCCATCAGGAGATAAGGAAACATTATATCTTTAGTGTAGGTAATCTCTGACCGGTAAATAATATTTTTATACATACCGGTTATTGATCCCTCAATCAGCTCATAGGAAGAATTCTCTTTGAAACCGTATAGATCAACAAAACTTTTGCCCTCAGCATCCTCATAACCTTTCCCGGTCGCATACCGACCGGCAAGACGATGATTATGAGTATTGTAAATAAATCCGAAATCGCTTGTTTCTGATGCCCCCAGTGACTGGGTCATACCGACTCTGGCCAAAGCAAGCTCTCGCGGTTTTTCTCGATGGTAGCAAACGCATCCGCCGATATTTGACTGTTCGCTTGCTGAAGTTTTATTCAAATCAATTGATTCCATTTCAAGCGAGTTAGTTCGCGCCAAAGGACTATCCATCCGGTTGGGACAGGCGCAATGATACCGCTCACCATCTAAAACAATTGAAATGTCGCCTCTTTTAAAACCATCCGAGAAAACATCCTGTGCAAGAAAAACACCTTTGTTAATAAGACCAAAACCGTTGGTATGTAACACCTCGGCAAAACGATCTTTTTCAGAAGGAAAATCTGTGGTTGATCGCGTTAGTTTTGTCCCCATCACCATAATTTTATTAGCAAGTATTACCGATGCTGTATCACTTTGAGTCGTCTCATCCGTCTGTCCATAAGAAAAAGACGGCATCAGCAGTATTGCCAGAGCTATAAAACCCAAAAACAGTTTTAAATATTTCATTTGCCTTCCCAGTTTTAAAATTGATATTATAAGAATATATATAACAAGTCGTATACAATTGTCAAGTAATGGTTAAATACTACCAATAAGAGTCGTTTAATCATGTTTAATGAAAGGATTCAGTTATGAAAAAGCTACTTTTCACAACAATTATTATTGTAATTATGGCACTCGCAATTTCATCTGCCGGAAATGATGCGTCGCGTCCAATTAGACCGGTCAATACCTACTCAATCGTCGCTTATGACTCAACCACCGGGCAATTCGGTGCGGCGGTTCAATCACATTGGTTTAAAGTCGCCGATGTTATCTGGCTGGAGCCAGGTGTAGGCGCGGTGGCAACGCAATCACTGGTAGATTTCACCTATGGCCCATTAGGTCTGGAAATGATGAAAAACGGCAAATCGGCCAAACAGGCACTGGCAGGTCTGTTGGTTTCCGACCCCGACAATAATGTTCGTCAGGTAGCGATAATTGATAAAAACGGTCTGATTGCGACTCATACCGGAGATAAATGTATCGCCGAGGCGGGACATCAGATCGGCAAAAACTATTCGGTTCAGGCGAATCTGATGCGCAATAACACCGTCTGGTCGGCGATGGCCGAAGCTTTTGAAAATGCCGAAGGTGATTTGGCCGAACGTATGATGATCGCGCTTGAGGCAGCTGAGGCCGAGGGTGGCGATATTCGTGGTAAGCAGTCGGCGGCGATGATGGTGGTCTCTGGTGAACCAACCGGAATGAGTTGGATCGATAATATTGTCGATATCAGAGTTGATGATTCCCCGGCACCACTTCCGGAACTTCGGCGGCTTCTCAATGTCACCCGCGCTTATAATTACATGAACGAAGGTGATGTTTTAATAACTGAGAAAAAATTTGATGAAGCCAATATCGCCTATTCCAAAGCGGCCAAACTCGCCCCGGGAAATATGGAGATACTGTTCTGGCAGGCGGCAACATTGGTGGGAGTTGACGAATTAGAAAAAGCACTGCCGATTTTCAAAGAAGTTTTCGAGGCTGATGAGTCCTGGCGGGAATTGGTTCCTCGTTTGGTCAAAGCCGATCTGTTGCCGGATGACGAAACAATCATCAAACAGATTATGGAATTAAAATAAAAGTAGGTCGAAATCCCGTAGGGTTTCGACTTTCCTGTAGGTCAAATTTCATTGAGATTTGACATCAAGCCTCAAAGAGGCTTAACCTACTTAAACTTTAAACAAATCTGATTGATAAACGTCATTAATAGGACCTTCCCCCCGGTCGTTAGGAGGCAATAATGAAACATGTAATAAAAAATACAATTATACCGCTACTTGTTTTCATAGTAATATTTTTCTCCGGTGTTAATTCCTCTGAGAATAAATGGAAACTGGAAATCAAACTCGACAAGCAAAATTATATTTCGCATGAGCCAATTTGGCTTGATATTACACTGACCAATATTACGTCAGATACATTGAGAACTCACGGCCTTGTGTCACCTAATTGTCGTAAATTTTTTATTGAATTAATCGATGAAGCCGGAAAATTGGTTGAGTATACTGGAGCAGTAAATTCTATGGTAACTCTTCCTGGTAAATTGTTGCTTAATGCCGGAGAACAAGATTATAGAAGTTTTGATTTGCTTGAATTGTTTGCATCATATGATAAAAACTCTGGTTACAGTGTTCCAATAATGCGGTTTCCATTTATACCTGAAGGGACGTACACTGTTCGAGTTCTTTTTGAAGACGATATCTCAAATGAACTAACCTTTAATATTGTTGAGCCTGCCGGTGATGAAAAAGAGGCCCTTGAGCTAATTGAAAAGGCAGGTAAGATTTGGAAGCAAAATAATACAGATCCTTCATCTCAAATATATAAAGAAATTGTCGAAAGATTTCCCAATAGTGTATTTGCCGAAACCTGTTTTTACCTCTCCAGATTTTACTCACAGGAAAGATGGAACGGATTGAAGGATGGTTCATATGATAAAAGAATCCTTTATAAAGAGATGCTACATAATTATCCCAACTCTGGCCAATCAAAAGGCTGGTTAATGGCAATTACTCGTGATATGGATGATAGTAAGAAAATGAATTTTTTAAATAAGTTGAAAGAAACAAATCCGAATACACGAAGTGCAAAATTTATTGAACAAATGCAAAGGAGAATTGGCCAGTAATAGTAGGTCGGGTTCTGAGCGGAACGAAGTTAAGCGAAAAACCCGACAATTATATTAAAAGAATGTCGGGTTTCTCATTTCGTTATACTTCATTTGGAACCCGACCTACTACTTCTAATCTCAAAGTTATATTTCAAATATCTCCATAATTTACATCTTCAACAAATAATTTTTTAGTTGACCGTCCCGCACCATATTTGTACGTTTTTTATCAAAGTAATTAACCTTCAAAAAATTAGCAGGGATAGAATATGACAAATAATCAACCCCTGGGATTTTCAAAAGCATCGGTTGGAAAAAAGGTGCTGATGGCAATCACAGGTATTTCTGTCATTGGATTTTTAACAGTCCATTTAATTGGTAATCTGCAGCTTTTTGTCGGACAGGATCAACTCAACAGCTATGCTGAAACTTTACAAAATATGGTTGTTGTGAAATGGATGTTCAGATCAGTGATTTTAATACTTTTTGCCATCCATATCTGGAAAGGTATTGTTCTCTGGCTTGAAAATAGAAAAGCGCGTCCGGTATCTTATAAAAAAGATGTGACCCTTGAAGCCTCGGTGGCATCAAGAACAATGTTTTGGACCGGTGCTTTGATTTTCACTTTTGTTGTCTATCATCTTTTACATTTTACGATGATAACCACCAACCCGGAGTATGCCAATCTGCCGTTGGACAACGGCCGCTTTGATGTTTACTCAATGGTAATATTAGGATTTCAGAACTATACTATCTCCGCTGTCTATATAATTGCACTGTCCTTAATGGCATTCCATCTCAGCCATGCGATATCATCAGTTTTCCAGACATTCGGTTTGACTAACCCGACGATATTGCCGAAACTGAAAATTATCGGCAATCTAATCGCTCTGGTCTTTTTTATCGGATATGTCTCAATGCCGATTGCTGTCCTTTTAAATATTATTAGTCTGCCGACTGGAGGTAACTTATGAAACTCGATGCAAAAATCCCTTCCGGTCCGCTGACAGAAAAATGGGATAACTATAAATTTGAGATGAAGCTGGTAAGTCCCTCCAATAAAAGAAAGTACAAAGCAATCGTTGTCGGCTCCGGCCTCGCTGGCGCCTCGGCTGCAGCTTCTCTTGCCGAACTTGGCTATAATGTTGACTGTTTCTGCTATCAGGATTCCCCCCGCCGGGCACACTCGATAGCAGCACAGGGCGGAATCAATGCCGCCAAAAATTACCAGAACGATGGTGACTCAGTCTATCGGTTGTTCTACGATACGGTCAAAGGCGGCGATTTCAGATCTCGTGAAGCAAATGTTTATCGTCTGGCCGAGGTCAGTAATAATATTATCGATCAGTGTGTCGCGCAGGGTGTCCCGTTTGCCCGTGAGTACGGCGGACTGCTTGATAATCGTTCCTTTGGAGGTGCCCAGGTTTCACGGACATTTTATGCCCGCGGTCAGACCGGACAACAGCTTCTTCTCGGTGCTTATTCGGCGCTATCGCGGCAGATAGGTCTGGGCAAAATTAAGATGTATAACCGCACCGAGATGCTCGATATCGTTGTAGTAGATAATCGCGCCGTCGGAATTGTGGTCAGAGATATGATCAATGGTAAGATATCATCTTACGCCGCCGATGTTGTTATCTTGGCGACCGGCGGATATGGCAATGTTTATTATCTCTCAACCAATGCTATTGGATGTAATGTCACCGCGGCATACCGGGCCTATAAAAAAGGTGCCTTATTTGCCAACCCCTGCTATACGCAGATCCATCCGACCTGTATTCCGGTTTCCGGCGACTACCAATCAAAACTTACGTTGATGTCGGAATCACTTCGTAATGACGGCCGTATCTGGGTTCCAATAGCCAAAAATGACAAACGCCCGGCGGCTCAAATACCGGAAAATGAACGAGATTATTACCTCGAACGGAAATACCCAAGTTTCGGTAACCTTGCACCACGCGATATCTCATCACGTTCGGCCAAAGAGGCATGCGATGATGGTCAGATCGGAAGAGCACACGTCTCAACTCCAGTCACTAAGTCGAATCTCTGAAGAGAACTTATGGA
>JAQBFG010000165.1:0-3185 GCA_032123495.1 Candidatus Zixiibacteriota bacterium
TAATTTCATCAAATAATTTCGAAGTTCATCAATTAAGGGACGCCAATTAATATTATTTACTTGTGGAATACCGAAAATCTAATAAATAAAATTGAGCCATGTCGATATTAGAATTTGAGGTAAACAGATTTATTATTAGGAAAAGGGCATTCTGGTTCCGGCCCACTTTTATACTTGTAATTGATTAGATAAACAATATCGAGGATATTAAGCATGAAATCAAGGTTAACATCCATCTTGTCGAGCGGCCAGGGAGCAAAACCATCTTTATATTTGTAGTTAATCAGATAAACTATATCAAGAATATTTATTGTTTCGTCACTATCAAAATCGCCACATATAAAATCACAAATATTTCCAATTCCATCACCGTCCAAATCCTCCTGCCAGGGATTATAATGATATGGGCAGTTATCACAGGCGTCGCCTAAATCATCATCATCAGAGTTAATTTGATCAGGATCGGGAGTATTTGGGCAGATATCATCAATATCTAAAATATCATCGTCGTCAACATCCATTTCCATAAAAATGACTTCGCCGGCCCAAAAATTGGGGATAATCAAAATATCATTGACCTTATCAAAATAAATATCGGCCGGTCCATTAAGTCCGCTGGCAATAATTATCGGCGGTTCGGAAAAATCCCTGTTATATCTGTAAACAGCATTTGAACCCTGTTCAAGATATCCAAACGATGAGATATAGACATTACGGTCATTATCCATTGCGATGCCATCCAAATTGGCATAAGGTGTCGCCGCCAATAGTGAACCGGACTTTCCATCAAGACTGAGCGATCGAATTGGCGCATTGGTAATAAAGCGGACATATATAAGGTAATTATTAACCGAATCATACAATATACCATTTGGCATAGGTAATCCGGAGAAAATTGTTGAATAAGTTCCATCATCTATATTCAGTTTAGTAATCCTCCCCGTTTGGACATCGGTAAAGTACAAGTATCCGGCTTGATCATAGGTAATATCATTCAATTCTCCAGAACCTGCAATGTGATATGTTCTATGTAATTCATTGGTTACCAGATTGAGCGCCAATATCCTTGTCATATTTGTAACGTATAGTGTATCGTCCACTATTGTCATACCCAATAATTTTGGCCACGATGTGTGATAAAGAGATGTATCTCTGTTATGATCAATTTCGTACATACTGGCCGTGTTAACATCGGTGACAAAATACCGATCTCTGACAGAATCGTAAATGGCGCTTTCCGGACGTAAAATAGAGCCATGTCCAGATAAACTTGTCGAAAGCCATAGAAATAAGAAAACCAAACTTATTATTACTTTTGACATAATACCTCCTCAGAATAATTGCATTATTAGTCGTTTCAATTATTGAGGTAGATTGATTGCTCAAATCTTGCATTTTGATTACTTATTTTAATTTGTTTGCCAGACCGATCAAAATAAGTATATTTATATGAAATTTGATATGAATCGGGACTATGATAAAAATCAACGAATTATATAAATCCGCTTTATCTGGTGATAAGGATGCTCTAAATAGTCTATATGAAACATTATCTGCAAGATTTCGATTATTTATGCGCCACAAAGTTAATAACGAAGATGATGTGGAAGATATTGTCCAGGAAGCATTGATGACAATTATCAAAGAATTTAATAAGGTCGAGATCAGGACCAGTTTTTCGGCCTGGTCCTATAAGGTTCTTGACAATAAATTCTTGGGCTTTTTACAAAAAAAGGGACGGCATGCGGCCAAAGAAAATAATATAACCGATCAATTCCTGGCAAATTTAAGCGACAAAAGGACCATCGATCATGAATTGAGACGTAAAATAATCGACTGTATGCAAAAACTTGTTGAAAATAATCTACGTGGTGCCAGAATAATAAATTTATACCATCAGGGATTCACCACCGATGAAATTTGTGAACGGATGAATATTAGTACTTCCAATTATTATTCAATATTATTTCGAACACGATCTCAGCTTGAGAAATGTTTGAAAGGCGGGAATCAAAAATAATGAATAAATGCATAGATAAAAAACAGGGTGAATTACTTCTTGCCTATGAATTGAATATGTTATCCGACAGCGATAAAAAAACATTTGAACTGCACTTGCTAGATTGCAATTATTGTTTTGAAAAAGCAGAGTCATTTCAAAAAGAAATTCAGATAATAAGTTCAGACACAGAGGTAATCAATAATTTTGATAACGCCGTTAAGGAAAAATTGGGGAATTTGGACCAATCTAAAATTAAGATTGATCAATTGTCCATTAAACGTGGACGATGGTTCAAATGGGCTCCGGCGATAGCGACGGCGGCTATAATTTTGTTATTCCTTATACTTGGACCGTGGGATTTTGAATTTCATTCTACAAAAGAAGCTGAGGCATTGGAAAACAGGCTGGCCGTTCTGTATTTTGAAAATATCGGAGATCATCAAGATTTAGATAAACTGGGACAAATAGTATCAAATCTTCTGATTACCGATTTATCGGAATCGAGAGATATTCAAATCGTATCGCGCCAGAGATTACATGATATCCTTAGACTTCTGGGACAGGAAGATGTTAAATTAATTGATAAGGAGACCGCTTCCCAGGTCGCCAATAAGGCCAGAGCCAAATGGATGCTTCTGGGCAGTATTATCGAAAATGATTCATCCTTGACCATCACCTCACAAATGATCGATACAAAAACCGGAGACATTTTATCAGGACAACGGGTTGATGGTCAGGCTGGTGAAAACATTTTTGATCTAACCGATAGATTATCATTAAAAATACGCGGCGCCCTCAATCTTCCACTGGATACTCATGACGAACCCAATAGATTGCTTGCTGATATTACGACTCAATCTCAGGATGCTTATCGCTACTATCTGGAAGGATTGGAAAATTACGATAAGCTTTATCAGGCCGAAGCTATTAAAAATTTCAAACTCGCATTACAATATGACTCCACTTTTGCAATGGCATATTATTATCTCGCGGAATTAGAAAACAGGATTCATATTAAGCAGGCTCTAAAATTCATTAATAGAACCAGTCGGATAGACAGCCTATATATTTTAATATCAGATGCTATGCTATCTGCAGATTATGCAGCAATGCAGAGCCTGGTCAAAGAAATTCTCATCCAATATCCTGAAGATAAAAAAGCTCATTTATTATGCGGCACCGT
>JAQBFG010000166.1:0-23088 GCA_032123495.1 Candidatus Zixiibacteriota bacterium
CTACCTCCACCATTGTCTTTCCGTTGACCAACTAATGCGAGTATTATGCAGGTTTATTAGGCTTCAAACCCATAAAACAGATTCCAATTTACAGATTTTTCATACAAATAATCAGATGATTTTCTAACAATTTTCTAACAATTTACTTCACCAAGTTGGCTCTACTTGCCTCTAGTTGCACGAACTTGGCTCTACTTAACATTAATAATACCAATAAAATACGCCTAATTACTAGCTATTCTTAAAGTTAGTCAAATATCCGGGCGGCGAATCCCAGCCTCTCCGCTTTATATCATTTTTTTTGGCTTTCGTTCTTTCATCTTTTAGATTCTCTTAAAATGATAAGTTCTATACATATCTCAGTTACCCCGCTTTATTAATTTCTGAATTCGTATGCCTTCCTATTGGCTTATCGCAAGAGTTAATTTTGGTTATAAAATTGATCGGTTCAAAGCAGAGACACGATTATTAAAATCTGTCAATACAGATTGTTAATTTGGGATGGTTGAGGGGAGAGGCCAGCTTATTTGGCTTCAATCATAAAATTGATATTACCGACATAGTCGCCGCCTGCGATTGTTTTAATCTGGAATCGACTATATGGGGGATCGGCTTCGTAGCCATATCTTTCAAGCTGTGTGGGATCGATATAGGCCCGATACATCCCGGGAACTAAACCAATATGGAAATATTCGCCGCTGTTAAATGTTATCAGCTCGGTTTCTTTACCGGTCTTTTCATTAACAACAATCAATCTGATACCACCGATTCCAACTGATCCATCGGTGATCTTACGATCGACTTTGCCGCCGATTTCACCTGCAGTTACGACCGGGATATGTATTGCTGTAACGGTATTTGGTTTTAATATCACGCGGTAATTTTCATGAGCCGGGGTCAGCATCGGATTGTCAAGACTGTACTGGTCAATCTCGACAAGATAAGGATCGTACGGTCTGAGGTTATCATAAAATGATACTTTGTCATCGCGGTTCCTGATAACACTGGCGCCGCCTATTCTGGTTTTTAAATCAGATAAAATCGTTTCGCCATGATCAAGAATGCCGTTATAGTTATCATCCACAAAAGGGGAGACCACTGCAGAACCGGCACCAATGCCGTTTCTTTTAACAAAACGGAACGATTTCGAATGCTGATTATATCTGACTGAACCTTTTTGCATCTGATTAAATCCGACGCTGCCATTGGAATAAATACCGCGAGAAGTGAAATCGGCGAAATCAGTTGAGATATTAAAAGTAAGCATTATCGATTTGGAATTATAAGCCCGATTGTCTTCTAAGGATAGCGATAACTGTCCCTGTCTGAATATTCTTTTATGAAAGTAAATACCCATTTTTGAAATTTTGCTTGTACTATGGTCATAACTTGCAGCAATCTGCGGTCTTATAATATTAAGCAATGATGAAGAAAGGATAATTTTACTAATTGAACTACCATCGACCTTGCCCGGGCGAATTGTTTTACTAAAGTTACCAATATAATTCAAATTGGTTTTAAGGGCCATAAGCTTTACCCCAATATTCAAACCGCTGGTTCTATAGGTCGGGTAAATATCCCGACTGTACCGACATCGAAGGCCAATATAGTTCTTTCCAAATTTAACCGGTGATGAAACCGAGACCGATAAGGAATTTTGTTGCCCCAAAGGATTGCGAAATTGATTTTCATAGTATTTAACATATCTGGCGGTGACACTGGCAATGGTGACATTTCTCATGCTCATGTCAAGTTGCATCGCATAATTGGGAGAGTAGGAAGCACTAACCAATGTATTACTGAGCGGCTGAAATGTTCCTTCAATAGCGGTTGTCGGTTTTTCACCATCATCGTTGCCAACCGGCATATCTGAGCTTAATCCAACAGTAAGTTTTCCAAAGAGACCATACAGGCCGTTCACTTGAATATAGTTTTTGGTTGTGTCCCTGTATGTTGTCTGGCCGCCAGCGATCGTGTATTCATAATCTTTTTTGGGGATAATATTAAAGGGAACCGTTGACAGTTTTTCCTCGGTTCTGATTTCTCCATTGGGGCCATACATTTTTAATGTGATTTTTGTTCGACCATATTCAGTATCGACTAAGAAATTATATTCACCGTTATTATCAGTGGTTGTAAAATCGACCAACTTGTTATTGACATACAGCTCCACTTCCCATCCGGGACCAATGCGATCGCTGAGACTAATTGTCTGAAAATGTTTCCGTCTTATTTGAGGACGGTTGGTGATTAAAACACCTTTGAGGCCTCGCGCCAAATAGTTGCCGGAATTAATATTGCCGACCTCTGCCTGCGTGATATATTTTCTATTATCAAAAACATAGTGCCACTTATAATTAATGCTTTGTTGATTGAGACCGGATTTCATACTACCTGTACCGGAAATAGCAAGATCACCATTTAAAATCATACTCCCGATCCCAAGATTGAGATATGTGTCACCACCGGAGAATGGGTTGCTGGAAACCATCCAATCAACCACCCCACCGGAGAAAATCTCTTTTTCCGGTTTTATTTCATAGACATCTTTTAAGGCCACTTTTGTTTCTCTTAATATTTTATGATCCTGCTGCCTTTTAAGTCTCTGATAAATAGGGAAGTCCTTTTCAAGCGGCATGTAGATATTTAATTCTGAGAAGTTAAAGAACAATTGCAGGTTAAATATCTGTTCAAAAGCCTTAAGCTTGACATACAGATTGTATTCGGTAACAATATATGATGTACTGTCAAAAAGCATTTCCTGTCCGAAACATTTCGCCCTGTTTTGGGACAGGTTAATTTCATATTTATTATCCGGGGTAAGATATTCACCAGAAAAAACGCCATGTAAAAAATCTTCTTTAATGTTAATTTCAAGAAGGGCAAAAAGTTCGTTTAGTGAAACATATATATCGGTCCCGTCATAAAGAACAAAAATGTCCTTTTGCATCAGCCTCGGAATTTCAAGTTTGACTACGATCTCTTCAGTTTCCTGAGAT
The DNA here is from genome assembly GCA_032123495.1 of Candidatus Zixiibacteriota bacterium. Taxonomy (GTDB): domain Bacteria; phylum Zixibacteria; class MSB-5A5; order GN15; family PGXB01; genus JAAERC01. The sequence goes on from JAQBFG010000166.1 coordinate 3,000, forward strand.
TGGGCCAAACCGACCGGTGATATAAAAGTCATCAGAAGAATCAAGAAAGGAGTTATTCTTCCAATAAACCGATTTATGTTTCTTAAACCAGACATAGCTTTTAAATTATTCTAAAACCACAAATTCCATTTGGTTATGGCACCGTCAATGTGTATTCCAACCGATTACCGGAAATTAACTCGTTAGCGGGGACATCATTGCGACCATCATTTTCAATAACTATATCAACATGAAATGGCTGTCGGTAGTCGCTGATGCCAACCGGCAGTTCGACCCGTCGTTTGATATCATCATAAACGGCAATATTGATTCGCCGGGCTGTGATTTCGACATCGTTGGCGTCAAAGAGATTGCATCGGAGTACTCCGACATAGGAAACATTTCCCTGATTTTCCATATCGATTGAAATTGTTACAAGTGAATCTGATCGTTCAACTTCGGTGTCGGTAATACCGAGTTTGGCCATCAGATTTCCGGTCCGATATTTTAAAACTATTGCCGTTTCCATGACCATATTCAGCCGGGTTGTGATAGATTCCAAATCTCCGGCATCAGGCAGTTGCGCCTGGCTATCCTGTGATCTGACAACAATCCTCGCCCAATATTCGCCGTCAGGAATATCTTTGGGCGGATTAGCCACAAATCTTACTACCTGTGTGGCACCCGGTGCCAGCACCACCCGTCTCGGAAAAGCTCTGATCCAGTTCATAGCCGAACGGGGATGATTTACTTCGGAGGTATCCTGAAGTCTTAGTGTTACTTTCCCAAGGCTGTCGGATTCAGGAATACCGAACCCAAATCGAATCGAGACTTCTATGGGGGCATCGGAAGGGTTTTGAACGGTCAATCGTCCGGTTCTGTCATTTTCTGAGAGAATGACAGATGTCGGAGCCACGAGGACTCCGGCGGTTAAGCTTATAAATGGAAATAAAATCAGTACAATGAAAAAGACGGCCGGTTGCCGAAAAGAGTTCCACTTACATTTCATAATTTTACCATCCTATTGTATTTAAAAATTTACGTCTTCAAGGGGTCCGATCCATCAAACCCCTTGAAGATAATTTTGAAAATTATGTTTTCAAAGTCAAATCATTCTTTTGTCCTGCGTTCATTAATCTCCGGTATAAGCGGCGGTCAGGATAATATCAGCCGTATATGAACCGGCTCGCTGATCCGGGGTCGGATGAACTGTTCCACCCAGAAAAATCTGGATAATATCATCTGCTCCGCCTATGCCTGTGTCGGGAAGATTTTGTGGATCTTCTCCAACTATCGCCCCAAGACCTACTGCAGCAGGTGTTCCAGCCGCCGTCGTATCAATTGTACAATCGGTAGCACTAAAGGCAACCACCAATCGATCCTGAACACCGGCACCTGCATTCCAGAGATAATCGGGAAGTTGCATATGCAATGAAACTTCCTGATTGACCGTGCCTTCACCGGCAATCTGGAAAATTCCGGCGTTGGTAGCGTTGGTTCTGGCAATGGTTGTCACCACACCCTGAAGAACGTTACCGAAATCAAGATCCTGCGGTGCCGTTACCGCCAGTATGGCCAAAACGGTGGCTGTGGCTTGCCCGGTACTGACATCCTGCGCGTTGACGGTGGCGCCAAACGTCAGGGTCAGCAGTAGCAATGAAACTGCAGAAAACAGTTTTGTGTTATTCCGTGTAAACATTTTTTCTCCTATTAACTCCGCTTATCCAATCAGTCGCCTGTGTAGGCTGCGGTTAAAATAATATCAGCTGAGTAAGAGCCAGCACGCTGGTCCGGAGTCGGGTGAACGGTTCCACCAAGATAGATCCGGATAACATTACCGGCGCCGCCCATGCCGATATCGGCTAAATTCTGCGGGTCAGTGCCAACTACCGCTCCAAGTCCGGGAGCATCCGGGGTACCGGCAGTGGTATCAATGGTAGCATCGGTGGCGCTAAAAGCTATAACCAAACGATCCTGGACACCAGCTCCGGCATTCCATAGATAATCTGGAAGCTGCATATGCATTGATACTTCCTGGTTTAGAGCACCTTCACCGGCAATCTGGAAAATTCCAGCGCTGGCGGCAGAAGTTCTTGCCACTGAGGTGGGAACACCCTGAAGGATGTTACCAAAGGCAAGATCCTGCGGGGCAGTTACGGTTAAAACAGCCAGAACGGTAGCGGTGGCTTGACCCACGGCAACATCCTGAGCTGAGACGGTGGTTGCTCCTACGAGCATGGCCAGGACAATCATTGTCACGGCGACCAGACTTACTTTTTTCATCCTTGAATAGACCTGCATGCCTATCTCCCTTTTTAATAAAATGTGCAATTAATTTCTTTACTGTTTAACTATTTAACATATCTGACTAATCGACAGCCCAAATGATTACTTAACAGTTTTTTACAAAAATTTTTGCAAAATGCGATATTTTTTCGAAAAAAGTGGGAGGCCGCCCATATGGGATATTATCCCCACTATATTTAACGAAACTACAAGGGAAGCAGGAGGTTATGATTTATGTGCAGTGGCCGAAAATGATGGCTTTTGGTATAAGATAAATTCTTTGTGTTTGGCAGGCTTTCTGCAGGAGAGGGAATATTCCGGATCATTCTTAACTGAAAGTATCTTTACCGTGCAATAAAGGTCACCGTAACGACAATATCGGCAGCGTAATCTCCCGGATCCTGGAGCAGCTTGGGAACCACTTTGCCGCCGAGCCAGATGGTGATGCCACCGGAACCGATTGTATAGTTGTTGACATCCCAGGGATCGAGGTTCTTGTAGTCAGGATCGGTCTGATCTGGGCTAGAACTGGAGTCCATCGCACAATCGGTATTGTTAAAAATCATCTGCATATTGTAGGTGCCATCGTTCATGTAGGTCGGGAGCGTAAATTCGATAGTCACGTCCGAGCCGGCGATACCGGTAACAAGAAACTCCGCCGCCGAACCGGGGGTACCTTTATCAATTTTTTTAGGAACGCCGCCGAGGATACTTCCAAAGTTCAGATCATTAACAACCGAGACTCCGCTGACCTGGCCCCATGTTATATCAGCCGAGGATAGCAGAATCAAAACAATTCCAAAAGTAATCAGCCAGCCTTTTATTTTAACAAATTGAATCATAACTGAAATTATCGAAATTTATATAACGATGTCAATATCGAAATTATTTCCACAGGTGGTTCTAATTCTCGGTATAAATAACCGTGATTTGTTTTATTGCCGAAATAATGTCTGATTTTCCTTTCATAGAAGCTATCGGAAGAAGATCTTCGGTTACCGAATAGGTGATCTGATGTCCATCCGCTGTTTCTATAATACAGATAGCTGATTGTTCGCTGGGTATTCGAAGGAGAAATTGGATATCAGAATTATTATTGAAATTTGCGTCTTTTTCTTTATTTGACGAATCAAATGATGTGAAGCTACTGAGGCCGATCGGTTGCACAACTGTTGCTGAAACCTGAATACTGGCCGACACGCCAGAATCTGAATATGAAATAGCAGCAATAAAAAGAATTAATGCTATTAAATATAGAAAAAGCTTAAAGGCCACTTTTGGTATCCATTTCTGATTTGATAAGTACATCAGAAAAATACCCAAAAGGGCTTAAAAGTCAAGCAATAAGCGATGTCACGGCCAATTTAGCGCCGCTTACGGGTCAAATAGCGCAATAATCGAACAGTTAATTACCGGTATATGTAATCGTTATGGTAACATCGCCCGAATAATCTCCGCCGGTTTGTGTGATCGCAGGTCGAACTGTCCCACCTAACCAGACATCCATTGCTCCGGTTCCACCAAGATTCAAAGTCGTTAATCCACGCGGATCAATAACACCGGTTGGGGATGACTGCCCTGCTCCCGTTTCATCATCATAAGAAGCGTCGGTGTCGACAAAAACTATTGTCATCGTCGATGATGAATCCGAAGTATAAAGATCGGTTGGAAGAACAAAATCAATCGAGATCTCAGCGCCATTGTTACCCTGAACATGAAAGGCCCCGGCAAAACCGGATGTTGCCTTATCGACTGATTTATTTACATCTGGAAGAACCGTACCAAAGATAAGGTTGTTGTCACCAACTACCGACATTGCTGGCAGAACAGTCGCGGTGGCAGAAATAGTGGCGCTTTCCTGCGCCAGAACGGCAGGAAATGCCCCAATCAACAGTATTGCCGCAAACAAGATCACCTGCAGCAGATTTCCTTTTCTCATCTCGCTACTCCTTTATTAAGACATAGTTGTTTGCAGGAGTACAAGGCAACCGGCTTGCCATGGTGAATAATTGTCACTAACATGATGTGCGACAATACGTAAGAAGGGAGGGTGAATGCTGATTTAGATGTTCTTTTAAAGATGAGTATAGGAATTATCCCACATGGGATATTGTAACGTGTAACAGTTCAATGACTTAATGTGTATTGGTTGATATTATAAAAATTATTAATGCCATCAATGGGTGGATTAGAAACAATAATTTTCTATGAAATCGCTGGAAGTTATAAACTTACCGGATTGTTTTTCTAAAAAAATTTGAAAACAGCGCTAAAGTGTTATGGGGATAATCCGATAGTGATAACAAAGACGGCTGTTCAAAAATTATACAGCCGAATAAAAAAGGAATATAGGATGGTTCAGAAACGAACCGAAAACGGAAATTGGATTCCACATACGCTTATCATCGTTGTACTATCTCTTATAATTGGTATTCCATCTTATGGTCAGGATCTTATTTGGTCGACTAACTATGGCGGGCAGTACAATGAGGAAGGTCATTCAGGTATTCCGACGACAGACAATTGTGTTGCCATCATCGGCAGTACCTTCTCAAAAGGTGCCGGCGAGTTTGATTTTTATTTGCTGAAAATTAACTCAGCCGGAGATACACTCTGGTGCAAGACTTATGGTGGAGCCGATACCGAATACGGCCATGATATCAAACAGACTGAAGATGATGGATATATTATAGTCGGTTCGACTCAGAGTTTTGGTCTTGGCAGAAGCGATATTTATTTGATCCGAACCGATTCGAACGGAAATAAATTATGGGATAAAACTTATGGCGGGGTTGGCAATGATGAAGGCTGGTCGGTTGAGATAACTTCCGATGATGGTTTCATTCTCTGCGGCAATACCGATTCTTATGGTGCCGGATACTCCGATTTATATTTGATAAAAACTGATTCGCTCGGCAATACTGTCTGGACCCGTACTTTTGGCGGAAGCGGGGGAGAGTCGGGAAATGCGGTCAGGCAGCTGGCCGATGGCAGCTATATTGCAATCGGTTCGACCGGATCATTTGGAACCGGCTACAGCAGTATCTATACCGTTAAAACAGATTCAAATGGTGATTCGCTCTGGGCCAAAACTTATGGCGGAATCAAAGCCGATTTTGGAAGTGATGTTGAAATAGCTTTCGATGGCGGCCTGCTTTTTTGCGGATGGACCGCATCGTATGGTGCCGGGTTTTATGATGCTTATCTTGTTAAAACCGATCCCGATGGCAATTTCCTTTGGAGTCAGGCGTATGGTGGCGCCAAAGAAGATCGGGCTTACTCGGTGCAGCAAGCGATGGATGGCGGTTACATACTCACCGGCATCAAAGAAGGTTCCGGAACCAGTCTTCTTGATATGTACGTAATCAAAACCGATCCAACCGGAAATCTCATCTGGGAACGGACCTACGGCGGTTCAAAATCTGATGTCGGCCGGGTGATTTTTCAGGAGCCGAATCGCGATTATATGCTGATCGGTCATACCTATTCTTACACATCTGGCGGCTCCGATATATATATTCTAAAAATTTCCGGCGAAGCAACCGATGCCCCTGAAAATCCCTACGCAGTTCCATCAGGTTATGAGCTTGCTCAGAATTATCCCAACCCGTTTAATATGTCAACCAGAATAGATTTTGAACTTCCAAGGATCTCATCGGTCAAACTTACTATCTATAACATTCTTGGTCAGACCGTTCGTGACTGGAGCTATGATATGATTTTCCCCGGCAGAAATTCGATAATGTGGGATGGCCGCGACAGTTTTGGAAATGAAATCGCCTCCGGTATCTATTTCTATCGTCTCACCGCCGGCGAATATATCGAAACCAAAAAGATGGTTTTGGTTAAATAGATATTTATAAAATTTCCTTCGCAGTTAGAAATTTACATCACAAAAACACTTGACATAGGAAAAATTAACCTTATCTTTTATAACAGAAATAGTTATTAAACCTGACGCGGAGGTATACTTCTATAGACTAAATTTCTAACGAAGCTAAGAAACAGAAATATTTACTTGTTTAAGGCTTGAAGAAATTTAGGAGGTATTACATGAAGCGTCTATTTTTTTGCTCAGTCCCAATAATTGCTTTTCTTTTCATTCTATTAATTCTTAGTTGTTCCAATTCTAAAGATAGCGTTGGGCCTGTTTCATTAAATGTAGAACCGATTGATTTACTCAACCCGCAAGATAGCGCAGGCATCGCTCCCGTGGATTCCATGATTGTTGATACGTTGGTTTGGGATTCTTTGCCAGGGGATACAATCGGGTGGGACACGCTGCCCTGGGATACGCTTCCTTGGGATACAATAAATTGGGATACAATCGGGTGGGACACGCTGCCCTGGGATACACTTCCTTGGGATACAATAAATTGGGATACTATCGGCTGGGACACACTACCGTGGGATACAGTTGGATATGATACCATCATTCAGGATACATAAACAATAATGTAACAAAAACTGTGTCTTTGGATAAAATGGAACCTGTTTAGTGGTTCTGCCTATTTGAGATTTTCAAAAAAACCCTTTTCTAGCCCAAAAGGAAGAGGATAGGCGGGACTGCTACCAGGTTCCTTTTTTATATTATCGTCTAAATTTTAATTTGTATTACTTATTAGTTTGGTGGGCCAAGCCTCTTTGAGGCTTGACGCTAAATTAATTGGTAACCCACCCAACGGGTGGGGAGATTCAATTAGTCAATGATGCCGATGTCCTGCGAGGATATCTCATTGCACATATAATATTGATAGCTGCTCCATTGCCATTTCTCCGGTGATTGCACAAGTCCTCGCTTGACAGGATTATTATGGCAATAGTTCACTTTTTCCCATGAAGATTCTTCAGAGCGGCAGTTGTGGTCGTAACATCTTCTTTGCCAAAAAACAAAACGCTCAACTTTATTTCTAATAACTGTTAATTTTCTAATTAAGCTAGATTTCTTATGAATAATATATTTATGGATTCTCTTAGAGGATAAACGCTTAATATCTCCAATAATACGCCCAACTTTTGATTTGTCTGTCGGAATTATTACTAAATGAACATGTTCTGGCATAAGAACAAAAGCGATTAACTTGAAACCATAGTGTTTTCTGGCGTTAAGAATTTCATCCCGTATAATGCGTCTGATTTTATTATCTGATAATATCGGCAATTGATTATGAGTGCAGAATGTTATAAATCTGGCTTGACCATTAATATCGAAATGCTTCAATTTCATTATACAAATATACTAAAAGTGGTTTCATGTAAAATCACATATTTGAAGAAATATCCCCACCCGTTGGGTGGGTTACCAATTTAATATGATTGGTCATATTGGCTCATTGGAATCCGTAATATATGTCGTTCCATTTCTGCTCATAAAATTATACTAATAGCTGAAAAATAGTAATCCAAATATTATTGATTTAGACAAGCTGGGCTAAAATCGCATCAGGCCTTTGATTGTCTGGTAGATATATTTTACTTTCAGTTTTCGTTCTTTGTTTTCACCTGAGGCATCTTCAATACGGATTTTGGCATAGGTACCATCCGCCGTCAATATCAGATAGCTTTCACCGACTTTGACCGGGATTTTTTCAAGCGGTTCAAAATTCAGATCGAGTTCGGGATATTGATAGATATCTTTGGTTTTACCAAGCGAATAAAATTTGGATTCACGAATAAAGCCATTGAGCCGGGTCGGCGAGGCGATAAAATCGAAACCTTCTTTATGATAAAAGTATAAATCGTTTTGTTCTCCATCGGCGCGAACCGTCAAACCGGTTTTAAATGAGAACCCATCATTTTGGCCGGCATATCTGAAATCAAGCTCAAACTCGCCTTCGGGACGGCACATAATCGACACTTCATTTGATGAGACCGTCATTGTTTTGTCAGGGAAGACCGTTCGGACAGAAACATAATAATCAACACCGTTAGTGAGATTATTGATCGTCATCGTCTCATAGCTGGTGATTGGGTCGGTATCACCCGGATACAGTATGTGGTTAAATCGTTCAATATTTTTAGGGAGTGATAATTTTCCATATTTTTCATAAATCGGTGATTCTTCTATATAGATAGAATAGCCTGATGTCACTATATCTTCGGGGCAGTTGGTATCCCATTTGAGATAGAGAATACTGTCGTTTGCCTGCACTGTCAGATTTGTCGGGGCGCATTCGGTTAAGGCAAGTTTGCCAGATGGCCGCGGCGGACCGCAACCGATTACTAATAGAGTGCATGCCGCAATTATCAATAATATTTTCATATAACCACCAATTCGTTTTGACGCGGACATAAAAATCGTCCGCCCTCTTTTGTTACCACCAGGTCTTCTTCAAGACCGACATAACCGATCTTATCAAGCTCAATCCCCAGCTCGACCGTAAATATATTACTTTCTTCAAGCGGAATCGATACTGTTGCACCGTACCGTTTCCATTTTGGCCCGATTATCGCGGCACCATCATGAACCGACCGGCCGATCTGATGCCCCAAAGCATGCTGATAAACCGGATAATTATTATTTTTGAGCATCTCGCGCGCAACGGTGTCGATCCGATAACCTTTTGTCCCCGGTTTATATAGTTTCGCCGTTTCGGTTATAATATCGTGAATCATTTTAAATGCTTTTTTCAATTCATCCGGCGGTTGTTGTTCATTTTCTTTTTTAACATAAGCAAGCCGCTGAATATCTGAGCAGTATCCATTATATATAGCGCCGAAATCGATATGCAATAAATCACCCGGTTCTAAGATCGCAGTTGTTGGAGAACCATGTCCCGGACTTGTTTTCGCTCCGGCGTTAACAATTGTAGCGAATGAATTGACCACGCCAGATTTGGCAAAGTTGCGTTCTATTATATGTGCGATAGCAATCTCGCTTAAGCCCGGTTTGATTTCTTTGAGAGTCTTATCCCAGCAGTCGGTTGCAAGATTGGCCGCCTTGGAGACAAGTTCAATTTCTTCAGCTGTTTTTCTTCCACGAAGCAGCGACATCAGATTTTCCGATGAAATAAATCTATCAGGATATTCGGTTCCTGTAAGATAATCGCAGAGCATAAGATACATACCATGCGAAAGCCCATCAGCGGCGGTATCATCGACCGAATAGTTTAGAGCGATTTTATTGGGATTTATTTTTTTGATAAGTTTTTTGATTTCCTTACCACAGTCCTCTATATAAGGAATCACCTTTTTAAAACGTCCTGATTTTTCAAAATCGGAGGCATCATAATTACCGACCATTGCAATACTATCACCATCTTTACATATAAAAAAGGCCGACTGCCAGACCACCTGATGACCAATCACCAGATCAAGCGCCGGGTCGGCCATCATATCGGTTTCACGGCAGAATATTAACCAGAGGTCGATATCAAGTTCATTGAGAATGCCGATTGCCTGATCAATCTTCGCTTTGTGCATATCCATCGGAGATCAATTCCTTTTGTTTGGAAAGTTCATCTATTTGCCGCAGAGGTTTCTCCAGTTGGTTGGTTCGGGTTGTGATTAGACTATCATATTCTTTTTGAAGACTATTTATTTTATCTCCCAGTTTTTCCATTGAACCTTTATAACTATTCCATTGTTTGTTAAAATCGTTTAATAGTTCTTTTATTTTTCCGGATGAACGCTCAATGTAAAAATTTTCAATCGACTGCCGGATCACCGACAGATAGGCATACAGTGTCCAGGGCGAACAGACAATAACTTTTTGTTTAAGTGCATCATCAATAAAACTCTTATCATGTTCCATTATAAAAGAATAGGCCTGCTCCAGCGGGATAAAGACGATAACATAATCGAGGGTATTGGCATCGGTGTTGATATAGTCGCGGGTGGTAACTTCTTTTATTCGTGCCCTTGCATTTTTCAAGAACTCTTTTTTATAGTTTTCTCTGACTATCTCGTTCTCCTGCTCCTCACAATATTTTCGATAGTTATCAAATGGAAATTTGACATCCATATTGACCAGTTTGCCCTGTGGAAGTTTAAATGTAAAATCTGGTTGCCGACCGGAAACACTTAGCGCCTTCTGCTTTGTGTAATTAACATCCTCTTTCATCCCGACCAGATTTAAAATATCCTCGGCCATCCTTTCACCCCATTGACCGCGACTCTGGGCCGGGGTCAGGACCTTATTAAGACTGACGATAATCTCTTTAAGTTTTTCGGTCTCTTTGTTTTGGGTTCTAAGACTACCGTCCAACTTCGTGAATTTACCCTCGGTATCTTTTTCGATACTGGTCATCAGGTTCTGGACTTTTTCCATTTCACCTTTTAGCTGACCGAGAGTGGCGTCGATAAGTTCTTTCTTATTATTTAATTCCTGTGCATTTAACTCTCGATCCTTCGAAAACCGTTCGTTGGCCTGACTGAGAAAATCATCCCTATTTTCAGATAGTGCCTCACGCGAGGTCGCGCTAAAGGTATCCTTGATATTGGTAAGAACATTTTTTTCCAGTCGTTTTGAAAATAGATTCAATAGAATAAAAAAGGCAACAGCCAAAACAAGAACAACAGCGACAATAATTATTATTTCCATATCAATACCTGGTGATGTCAACTCTGGTGATGTTGTTTATTCTGCTCCCAAGAAACTTATGAACCAAATCTGAAAAGTTATCAGGGACGTCCGAAACGTATAATTTATGAATCGCCTCTTCGGTTACCTCTTTTCGAATACCTTTGTTGTCCAATACCTGTGTTAATGCGAGCGCGGTTTCTTCAGCCGAGTCCACCAATTTTACCTTATCACCCATCACTTCGGCAATCACATTTTTTAATAAGGGATAATGGGTACATCCGAGAACCAGCGTATCAATATCAACATCAATCAGGGATTTCAGATAATCATAAGCAATGAGCTTGGTCGCCTCTTTGTCCATATATCCTTCTTCTACCAATGGAACAAACAATGGGCAGGCGAGCGAAAAGACTTTAACATCATTATTGAGACGCTGAATTTCTTTGGCATAACTGTTGGAGCTGATAGTCGCCACCGTTCCTATAATTCCTACCCGGCCGTTTTTTGTATAGTTTATGGCCGCTTTTGCCCCGGGACTGATAACGCCGAGGATCTCAATATCAAATTCAGTTTTGACCGTTTCAAGAGCTACCGCCGAAACCGAATTACAGGCGGCAATAATATATTTAACATTATGTTCCAAAAGGAATTTGATATCCTGCCGTGCAAATTGTATTATTGTTTCCTTAGATCGTCCGCCATATGGGCAGCGGCCGACATCACCAAAATATACAATATTTTCATTGGGCAGATGACGAATCACCTCGGCCATCACGGTCAATCCGCCAACCCCCGAATCAAAAATACCAATTGGTCTGTTTCGATTAATATCTGCCATATTTATTGACTTTCATATTTTGCCTTAAATCTTTTTAGCCCCTCATATATAGCTTCAGCCAGATCTTGACGAAAGCTCTTTTTATTTAATAACTTTTCATCGGCCTTGTTGGTCAAAAAAGCCGATTCGACCAAAATCGACGGCATATAAACGCCGTTTAATACATAAAAACCAGCCTGATCCAAACCGCGAGCCTTGGTTTCATTTTTCAACTTTTTTCTGAACTCTTTATCAATTATTGAGGCAAAATCTGCCGATTCAACCTGAAACTCGGTTTGGATCATATCGCTGAGAATAAAAGTCAGGTCATTTTCATCGTTGTCTCCGCCGCTGGTAATTTCGGCCAAAAATGACGCATTTTCAAGCTGCGCCGAGGCGCGCGCTTCATCGTTCCAGGCCGGAGCAAGATAAAAAATCTGGAACCCGCGGGCTGATTTATTCAGTGAAGCATTACTATGAATCGAAATAAACAGATCGCCATTGGCTTCGTTGGCGATTTTAGTTCGCTGCTCCAACGACACCGCCACATCTTTATCACGGGTCATAACAACTTCGAATATCTTATCCTTCCTGATTAATTTGGCCAGCCGCTGAGCAATATCAAGAACAACTTTTTTCTCATGTGATCCGTCTAACCCAATAGCACCATAGTCACTGCCGCCATGCCCGGCGTCGATAATAATCTTATTAATTGAATTGTCGGGGCCGATATCGACATGATTACGATTGCTGACAACTGCAACAGAGGGATCAATCAGCGATATCTGCACTCTTCCCGGATTCGATTGAAAACGGTCGGTGTATTTGGTAATGTTTTGTTTCATCCTAATCGAGACCTGAGCCGATTGCTCGAATTGAACCACGTTGATATCCCGAAGATATTTTCTATCCATCCGTGAGAGCACCTGTCGACGATTAACTTTTCCGCCCAGAATACTGATATTGAGCCAGTTTCCCTCGGTGATATAGATCTCATACTCTTTTGGTTCATTGACAAAAAGTTCGATCAGTAAGCCATTCGCCTTAGGTGCAAAAGCGAGATCGGTAACATTATAAAACTCCGAGTCGATTCTGATAAGTTTGCGATCCTTGTCCCAGGTGACCCGGTCAGGATGAATCAGATCAAAGATAGGCAGAAAAGTTTTTATCGGTAGGAAAAGACTTCCTTTTTTTAATTGAACCGGGTAAATCAAATTCTTAATTGAATCATTTATTTTTATGTATGGCGAATTCATGAAGAAGGTCATCGTGTATTCGTCGGAAATATATTTTGCAGATAAGCCGATTTGTTCCCATGAAATCCGCTCGCCAAGAATCGAAGCCAATTCTGAAAGAGAAAAATAAGTAATACGCCCGTCATCGTATGATTCAATTTTTTCGATTGTCCCCGAAAGCTGAACCGATATCTCGGAGCCATAAGAGACCACAGATAATAATAGAATGAAAAATGTAACCGGAATAATCTTGAGAACTCTTTTCATTATCTTATCTTCTATCCTGTTTTTTGGCCCGTTCAATTGTTCGCTGAGCTTCTTTTTTGGCAATCATCTCCCGCTTGTCATACTTTTTACGCCCGCGGCCGGTTCCCAGTTCAACCTTTATGTATGGCCCCTTAAAATAAAAGCGAAGAGGTATCAGCGTATAACCTTTTTCATGGATCGCGCTGAACAGTTTTCTGATCTCCCGCTTGTGTAAAAGCAGTCGTCGCCGACGATATGGGTCATGGCTTTCTCCTCCGGATGATTCATAGGGAGAGATATGAAGGTTGACCAGATATACCTGACCGCGTTCTATGACAGCATAACTGTCAGATATATTAATTTTACCGGCCCGCATCGATTTGACTTCGGTCCCCAGTAGTTCAATTCCGGCTTCCTTTTTATCAAAAATCTCGTAGTCATGAAAAGCCTTGCGGTTGGTCGCAATGATTTTCTCTGTTGATTGTTTATCCGTCATAATCAGATAATATAGATTTTACATCTGGCGCTTGCAATTATTTTTGTGTAAATAGTTGTAGATTGTGAGATTTATATTATAGAGGAAACAAAAATGAAAATAGCGCTTTATCAAAATAGCCCGATTTTTGGCGAAATTGAGCAGAATCTAATAGATGTTTCAGAGGCAGTCAAAAATGAAGATTTTGACATTTTGGTTCTGCCGGAACTTTTTGCCACCGGTTACCAGTTCAAAAATCGAGATGAGGCTCTATCTCTGGCCGATGAATCCGGAAGCGGAATAACATTTGATAGAATCCAACAGATAGCAACTCAGAAAGATGCCTTAATTATATATGGTTTCCCTGAGAGAAAAGGGGAGAAACTGTTTAATTCGGCAATAGCCGTCAATCCGAACGGCAACAGTTTTCTGTATCAAAAAACGCATCTGTTTGATACTGAGAAAAATATTTTTGATCCTGGTGAAACCGGTTTTTCCATGTTTGAATACAAAGAGGCTAAAATAGGAATGATGATCTGTTTCGATTGGCGTTATCCCGAATCTGCACGCAAGCTCGCCTTACTGGGGGCACAGATAATCTGTCATCCGTCAAATCTGGTTTTATCTACCTGCCCCGATGCTATGATCACCCGCGCTCTGGAAAATATGGTTTTTACCGTTACCTCCGACCGGGTTGGTCTGGAAAATCGTTTCGGACAACCACTTAAGTTTACCGGGAAATCACGCATTATTTCGCCACAGGGGAAAATTCTGGCAGAACTGGGCAATGTCGAAACCGGCTTTATCGTGGCCGAGATTAATCCCAAAGATGCTGATAATAAAGCAGTTACGCCGAATAATCATCTGTTTGATGACCGCCGCACCGATCTTTATTGACATAAATTGTCTTATTGCAATTGATTCAAGAGGTTAATGCGGTTTCTCTCTCATAATATGACTAATCATTGCTAAATTTTGTTAATATTATTGTGATGCTGCCGATATATTTATTAAATAAAATACTAGGAAATTTATGACTGATTTGCCAAACATGTCTCAAGGAGTTGTTCTCGTCGTTGACGATGAACCGCAGATTACCGAAATTATTGAAGCCTTTCTAACTAATTCAGGTTATGAGGTTCATGTTTCCAATGTTGCTACTGAAGGATTGAGATTAGCCAAGCAGCTAAAGCCGGATGTTATTCTACTCGATATTATGATGCCGGACGTTGATGGTTACAGCCTATGCAATGATTTGAAAAGCGATAACGATACCTCAAGGATCCCGGTGGTTTTCTTAACCGGTAAAGATCGTAATGATGATATGGGCCGTTCGTTCAAAGCGGGTGGCGATATGTTCATAAAAAAGCCGTTTTCCTGTGAAAGATTACTTGAAATTTTAAATATTATCTTGCTTTCTACGAAACATTAGTTATATTTTTTTGTATAAAATATTGTGCGGTGCAACATGAAAATTATTAAGAGATACAAGAACCGTCGATTATATGATACCGATCTGAAAAGCTATATTACTCACATCGAACTGGCACATATAATCAAACGCGGCGAGCCGTTTAAAGTGATTGATTCATCGACTGGTGAAGAGATTACGCTGGCCGTTTTAGGTCAGGTTTTAATTGGAAATCTGAAGAATGAAAAAGGAAACACGAGGTCGAAGGAAAATTTAATCGAACTCATAAATAAAGGAGGTAGAATATCTATGTCTATCTTAAGAAACACCTATCTGGCTTCGGTTGGGATATTTAATATCACCAAAAAGAAAGCCGAGGAGATAGTCGACTCGCTGATCAAAGCTGGCGATATCTCGAAATCGGAACGCAAAGAAGCGGTTCTGGAATTGATTGATCGGGCTGAAAAATCGACGGCCAAAATGAAGGAGAAGATTGTCAAAGAAACCGGCAATATTCAGAAGAATCTCCAGAAAGATGTCAGCAGTGTGGTTGGAAAATTAAAACTTGCCACCCAGAAAGATGTTGACGAGCTCAATAAAAAGATTGATAAGCTGACCAAAGCGCTTGAGAAGAAGTAACAATTATCCGGTCTAAATCAATTTAAAACGGCAGGGTTAATACTCTGCCGTTTTCTTTACAGTTTCCATATATAGCATTTTATATTTCATTATATAAATCGATTGAAATATTTTCATTTCCACCTTAATTTACAGGATGGCTAAAATTAATCTTCTTGGAAGCTCACTTGCCGAATTGGAGCAGATTGTGACTGACCTCGGTGATAAACCGTTTAAGGGTCGGCAGCTGTTCAAATGGTTATATAATAGTGGGCAATATGACCTTGGCAAGATGACAGATCTCTCATTACAACTTAGAGAAAATTTAAATAAAAAATATGTCATAGAAGGCCTGAATCTAATCGAAAGGAAAACATCCCGGGATGGTATTGAAAAACTTCTTTTCCAACTCGATGATAATAAACTGATTGAAACGGTTGTTATTCCTGAGGCGGGCAATAATACAATATGTGTTTCCAGCCAGGCCGGCTGTGCCCTGGGTTGCCGATACTGCGCCACTGGTCAGCTCGGTTTCGGCCGTGATCTGTCGGTGGGGGAGATGATTGGTCAGCTTTTATCGGTGAAAAATCTATTTGGCGATGATGCCATTGGCAATATCGTATTTATGGGTATGGGGGAACCACTTCTCAATTATGACAATTTAATTAAGACGATAGAAATAATTACCGCCGAACTCGGTCTTTCGATTCCTGCCAGAAAAATTACGGTATCAACCTCTGGTATTGTTCCTCAAATAATGGCATTGGCCGATTCGGGATATAAAGTAAATCTGGCGATATCTCTTAATTCTGCTTTTGAAGAAAAGAGGAAAAAACTGATGCCGGTGGCAAATAAATATAGTCTGGATAAATTATTTGAAGCAGCCCGGTATTTCGCGCGTAAAAGAAAGAAAATGATAACTTTTGAGTATATTCTTTTTAGAGGGTTTAATGATACACTAACCGATGCCAAAAAACTGGCCGAAAAAATTAAAGGTATCCCTTGCAAAATAAATCTTCTGGCTTATAATCCGGTTGACGGTCTGGATTATAGTAGACCGACCGATGAACAGGTTGATTATTTTGCTTCGGTTTTGAACCCGATGGTTCCAGTGGTAACAGTTAGAAAAAGTCGTGGAACTGATATTTCGGCCGCATGTGGACAACTGGCCGGTGAAAATATTAATTACAAAAAAAGGAGTTTGGAATGAAACAAAAAATTATAATTTGCGGCCTTTTCTTATTTTTATTTTCTGTTTCGCCTGGTTTGTACGCATCAGATTTGAAAGTTGGTGACATCACTCTTTCATCCACAAACTGGGGCGCTCAAACCGCGTCTATTAAATTGTCCAATACCGGTGAAGATTATAAATTTGTGGTCCTAAAATCAGAGGTTATCACTCTTGACAACGAAAGTGAAGCTGCTCCCTTCACCAAAGCGGCTTACTTTATAGAGCCGTTGTCGGATAATGATTTTACACTACCGGTTAATATTACAGCCGGTTATGGAAAAATTCAAATAGATATTTCCTTTTATGAGGTTATCGATACGCTGGATCTGTTATTGGAATCGCAGCGGTTTTTTACGAAATCATTTCCTGTCGAATATAAAATATCTGAAAAACTGAAAAGTGTCATCAGCGATGAAATAAAATTTCCTAAATTTGTCGAAGATAATGAGTTTTTTAGCAATCATTTGTCACAGGTTCTATTGACCTTAATAATTGATGGAAAAACGATTCAAGAAATTGCCGATCTTTATCAAACCAATATTGAATTTGTGAATTCCATGTTGGAAGAATATCAAAAGGCCGGTTTAGTTAGCAGTGACGGTATGACAGCGTCTATTAATTTTATGACCATCAATAAGAAACAAGCCGAGGCTATTATGCCGTCAATTGATAACGCCGTTGATAATCTTTATAAAGTCATAACCAAAAACTTTGCCGGTTATGATAGTACTTTGACCGTGCTGGTATCTGAGGGAAGGTTGTCGAACGACCCGCATGATGCCCTTGACCTCGGAACTATTCTATATCAAAAATCTCCGGTTATGCTTGGACTGTTTTTATGGGATCTCCTCGGCCGGGAATTTGTTAATAATAGCCAACCGTTTAATATCTTTGCGGGATCCGACCCCTGCAATGCTTTTATGGGTGATTTTATGTATATGATGATTGGGGCCGGAAATTATGTTGGCGACAGTTATTATTATGCATCAATGGATCCCCAAAATGATGCTATCTACTGCGGTCTTGGTCGGCACAATTTCATTTGTCCCTACAATTATCGGGATCTGGCCGAGAAAAAAAGACCGGTTCGCCCCGGATTTGATAGCAAAAACCGAGATAAAGTTTACTTATATAATGAGGATAATGTCAGAGAGCCGTTGTCGTTTATGATGGATGGTACGATAGAACATCTTGAAAATTTAAAAGTAGAGATGGCCAAAAATTTCGCCGGTACATATTATGACACTAATTATAAAGGTGCCCGGTACTGGTGCTGGGATATGGTGGTGACCAAACTGATGAAGAAATTGGTAGATAATCATGTTATTGAAAAAGATGATATTCTGCTTTATCGTTTGCAAAAGACAGAAAATTGATGAAAAGTTTAATAAAGATTTCTATAATTATATCCGGCCTGTTAATATTATTATCATGCGCGGAAAAAAATCCTCCTCGCGATGAAATCCCATTGATTAAAAATCTTTTGGCCAAATTCGAACAGGCGGTTAAAGATAAAAACGCTGCCGGAATTGATTCGCTGATTATAGCTGAGGCGTACGAAGAAGGTTATCACTCGGCCAAAATATTATCTGATATTTTTGGCACCGGTGATACCGGTTCTGATATTGATACCAGCAGTTTTCTTAAATTCGGCGGGCGGGAGTTCTCTTATACCAAAAATATCGGTTTTGTAAAATGTAATATTGTCGCCGATACAATTAATATCGGCCGCCCGGTTGAGATTATAGTCATCAAAAAATATAATCAGTGGTTTCTGAAACGATTTGATCTGAAGTAGTCAGGCTTACTTTTAAATTTCGTAGGTCATGGAGCCCTGCGCTCCTGACCTTTTCTATTAATAGGCTATCCCACTTATAAATATCAAACTCATTCTGACTTATAAAATACTTGTACTGCCCGTACTCAAGACAGATTGTGTCATTTGGTTTACAATCCAATTGCCGTCTATATTCGTCATCAATAATTATATATTCAACATCGTACTCAGCCGCAATACGGCAAACATTTTCGGCGTTGAAATCTTCACCTCTTTTATCTAAAATTATTTTGGCCGGAAGAAAGCCGAAAATATCATAATTGTCTATTTCGTTGAATGCAAATCGTATCGGAGCGAGCAGTTTGCTGCCTATTGGAATAGACGAGACAACAGCATGATGATCGCCCACCATATCTCCTTTGTCAAACAGTATTGATTTGCCGGAAAAATATAAACCAAACGATACAGTCAGACAGAGCATAAAAAGAAAGACCTTCTGTAAAACGCCTTTTGTCTTTTCCCGATTATTAATCAGGATATATATATATTCAGCGATTATCAGCGCAAAGTAGGGAAATAATAAGATGGCATATTTGGTCGTTTTGTTATGATTGATCGCCCCCAATAAGATTATCAGACAAAAAGTATAGATAAGTATGCGTCTTTTTTCCTTGAAGCTGTTTTTTATCCAGTAAAAAGCAGAGAGCAAAAACAGAATAGTGATTCCGATAATTTCCGGTTTGCGAAATAATCTCTTATGCTCATTAATCAGGTTTGTGATCGGCATGTACCAACGGATATTTTCACCGGCGTTACTTGGATCCTGAGTAAACTGCAAACTGAATAGCTCCATATTGCCCAGAGCTTCATAAAAATAAAACGAAGCAACTATCGCCGCTATCGCAGAATAAATTGCAAAATGTCCCCATCTTTTTTCAGATAAAAGAAGAATAACACCGGCTCCAATAAAGATGATGCCATTCAGATGTATTAGAAGCGTAAGCCCTGCCGTGGCCGCCGATAATATCAAAAAAAGTAATCTCTTATTTTGCAAAAACTCGTGGAGGAAAAAGAAACTCAAAAAGCCAAAAGCACAAATCATTATTTCCGGACGATATATGATTGTGTTTCTAAATATTAGCGGGCAAGATAATAAAATCAGTAATGCTATCCTGAAAACCGCCACATTATAATACTTCTTGCAGAAACCAAATAACAGACCGGCAAGGATTAAACCGGAGAGAAGAGATATCAAGCGCAGACTGTAGAGATTGAAACCGAGAGATTTGATTGAAAGTGCTCCGGCCCAGATGAATACTTTATGATAAACCAAAATTCTGTCGTCGTATCTGAGGAAATCCTGAAACATCTCTGATTTAGCAATTCCATTTTCAGCCAGATAATATGCCTGCTCACCGAACCACGGCTCGTCAATATCTATTTTGAGTCCGGGAATATTGATAACAAACAGAAGCAGCTGGAAAATGAGA
>JAQBFG010000167.1:0-7690 GCA_032123495.1 Candidatus Zixiibacteriota bacterium
TTATTAACTATCAGCAGCATCTGATTCTCAATCAAATCGGACAGGCTTATCTTCACCTATTCAATCCTGAAATGGCGCTGACTTATCTTAAAAAAGCCATTGACGTTATCGAGAAAATGCTGAGAAATATATATCCTGATGAAATCCGATTTTTCTTTGCTCTTGACAAATATCCAACCTATTTATCGGCTGTCAATTGCCTGCTTCAAATGAACCGTGTAAACGAATCTTTTCTGCAACATTCGAAAGCTTTGGCGGTTCTCAATCAGAGACCGATTCCGATAGATATACTCAAAACAGAAATCCCCAATCGTCTTCTTGAAATCCGCTCCAAACTGCGGGCATCTTTGCGAAAACTCAGACAGGTCTCAGATGGTGGACAAAGACAGATCGCAGCAACCAGCAACCTGTATCGCCAAGAGCATCGATTGTGGGATACGGAAAGAAAAATTAGATCATATTTATATCCTTCGCGCCAAACAGATCGAACCCGTTTGCAGACTTCACGAGAGTATTCAGAGTTTATCTCTGGTGACGAAGCCCTGGTCAACTACTTTACCGCAGATAAAAAGGTGGGAGCATTTTGTTTAAGTCGGGGAATCACTAAACACATTACCTGTCCTGTCCGGCATCAAGATTTGGAGAATACTATTAGAGAATTGCACTTTCTGATGGAAATGGCGGTCCATTCTCCCGGTGGGAACTACCACAATTCAAAAGTTGTTGAGCATTATCTGAGTAAATTGCACGATTGGCTGATAAAACCATTAAACCTGCCGAACAATGTTCGATGTCTGGTCCTGATGCTTGACGGTCTTTATGCTCAATTACCATTTGCGGCATTTCGGGACTCTATGGGAATTTGGATGAAAGACCGTTACAAGATGCAGACGATAGTTGACCCCGATAATTTACGGAACAGACGGCAAGACACGAATCATTCTGCCCGATTCAGAAGTGCCGTCTTTACTCCGCCCAATTCTGGATTACCCGCCGCCGAAAGCGAAGGACGGAATATCAAAAAAACATTCTCTACTGCTCATCTTTACAACGGAGAGAAAGCGGATATCGGGAACCTCCGCAAGGAATTGAAATGTGCCGGCGGATTTATTCATATTGCCACCCATGCTTCCAGATCATCAGAGAATCCATTATTTTCACGAATTATGATGAGTGACGGACCATTTTTCCCATTTGACCTTTTTGGGTTCGGAATAAAGGCGAAGTTGGTAACCTTATCAGGATGTCAAACCGCCGCCCCCGGGATTTATTACGGCAACTCTTTTAGTCTGGCCAAAGCCTTTTACCAGGGAGGAGCCGAATGCGTACTCGCCTCGCTTTGGCCAATTTCCGATAAAATCAGTATGATATTTATGACCGAATTTTATAAGGCACTGAAAGTACATCGGAATATATCGAAGGCATACGGTATTGCACTGAATAAAACCTGTGCCATAAACAACAATCCGGCCTTCTGGGCTCCTTTTGTAATGTTAGGAATATAAACTACTTTTTATTGGAGATAATGGATATGCGGACGAAAAATAATTTGATTTTGGTTTTGATGATTATCGGCATTCTTGCCGTTTGTCAATCGGCTGTCGTTCTGGGAAGTCCTATACCGGGACAGGCAGTTTTGAAAATGACCCAGAATGGGAAGCCGGATGATGTTCTGCATGGAAGTGGTGCCAGAGTTAGAGACAGTATTCCGGGATCACAAACGTTCCTGATTGAAATTGAAAGCGGGGACAATTGGGAAACCATCATTGATGAATTGGAGGCGGACACTCTGGTCCTATTCGTTGAGCCTAATTATTCGGTGGAACTGCCTGAGAGTTATCAAATGAGCATCTCCTTCCCCGATGATGACCGCCCATTATTGGACGGAGTGGAACCGGTCGAATTTTTCAAACAACCATCAATATATTCAGTAGGGATTGAATCTGCTCATGAAATTGCAACCGGTGAAGGTACTACAGTCGCCATAATTGATAATGGCGTTGATTTTGATCACCCCTATCTTTTTCCCAGGCTTTTGACTACCGGGTATGATTTCATTTCAGATGATAATGATCCCAGTTATGAAATTGGCGAATTTTCGAGTCATGGTACATTTGTTACGGGATTGATTGCATTGATGGCTCCCGATTGTCAAATACTCCCGCTTAGAGCCTTTGATGGCGATGGCAACGGTAACACCTATGCGATTGCCGAAGCGATTTATTATGCCACCGGGCAAGGAGTTGACGTTATCAATATGAGTTTTGGCACAGTCGAATTAAGCAGCATCGTAGTTCAGGCCGCCAATCAGGCAATTTTGAACGGTGTTTCGATGGTAGCCGCCAGTGGTAACAACTCGCTTGATATTCCAATTTATCCAGCCTCACTACCCGGAGTTATTGCTGTCTCCGGTATTGATACCAAGGATTTAATTGCTTCATTTTCAAATTATGGAGATTATATCGACGTTTGCGCTCCGGCGGTAGATCTATATAGCACCCTAACAGGCGAAGATGATTGGGGTACCTGGAGCGGAACATCTTTTGCCGCGCCATTTGTAACGGCCGCCTGCCTTTTAGTCAAACAGCTCTACCCCGATTATTCGACATTTATTATGCAGGAACATATCCGCCAGACCGCCTCAACCGAATTCTTATGGGGGACATTGATTCCGCCCGATCCATATTATGGTTATGGTCGAATAAATGTTTACAATGCTGTTACTCAAACAGATCAGGCTGAAATGGTTGAAATGGGAGATTTGGATGGGGATGGAAGGGTTAGCGCCAGCGATGTTTTTCTATTGGTAAATCATGTCTGCAACCGAGAAACGGTTCAATACTCTCATGGTAATCCCGATGTAAATTGCGATGGAGTTGTTGACGCTTTTGATATCGAATATTTTATAAATCGCGTCTATTATCATGGCCCCCGTTCCGGCCGGTGTAAATAGAGTACGATATAGCAGCAATGCCCCTTAATATAAGGGGCATTGTTTTAAATTTATCAATTTAGATTAAAATCTGATTCATCCTAAAAAAAATAAATAAAATGGTATTTTTTCTGCCGCTCACCCTTACTCAATAGTGTAACTAGTAGGGTCTGATGTGATAAAGTAAAAATGTTCCTTCATAAAGGGGGCATTTTTGCTTTGATATAGTCATCATAAAATGAAATCACAATAATCCATTAAAAATAAATAAAATGGTATTTTTTTAACCCCTCAGCCTCACTCACTAGTGTAGGCAGGAGGTTATTTAAAATATTGAAGTTTTTTATTCAAAAACTAATAAACAATAGTGTCTTCAAAGCACGATTTTTATCACGTTATTACATTCGCCCGGCACGGATGCGACAATCATCCTTTGGGCAATTTTTATTAAGGGGGGTGGTAATCGAATAGTTAAACATTTTATTAAGACTTTTCAGAATAAGCCTTTCACCAACTTATCGGAGGAGAGATGAAGAGACTAACTTTAACTCTATTTTTGGCAGTCCTTTTAATATCCAGTGCTGCCCTCGCTGACAATTTTATCAAGGTCGAGCGAGAACTTGGTTCCTCATTTATAGGAAATGCTCCCGACAGATGTATTGTCACTTTTAAAGAAGGGGCATCACCAAATTCTGATCAAAAATCACTTTTTGAAATTAACGGCAAATTTCAGGTTGGGCATTTTGATAAGCAGTTTATAATGGCCGACAAGGCCGGCAAACACCGACCCGACCGGGTTCTGAATAGAAAATACAAAGCTCGATTCCCGGAAGGCCAGCTTGATCAGGTTATGGCCGCTTATCGCGCATTGCCATCGGTTGAAAAAGTTGAACCGGTTGGTATGTTTCTGGTTAACGCTACACCTATTGACCGTTATTATGATGATCCTCCCCCGGAATACCCTTATGATCAATGGCATTATTGGGATAACTATGGAATTGAAGCCGATATGGCCTGGGATATTGAGACCGGAGACCCGGATGTCGTTTGCGCCGTTATTGATGGCGGCGTCAGGTATTATCATTATGATCTGGGCGGCACCAACCCGCCAGGACCGGACGATAATAGCACAAATGGTAATATCTGGGTCAACAACGGTGAAATTCCCGGAAATGGAGTTGATGACGATAACAACGGTTATGTTGATGATGTCATCGGATATGACTTTGTCGACGCCGGATTCCAATGTACCGATTCCGACTGCGGAACGGTTGATAATGATCCCCGCGACTTTGGCGGCCATGGAACTCATGTTGCTGGAACAATTGCCGCTATCACCAATAATGATGCCGGCTTCGGTGTCGCCGGAGTTGCCGGCGGCTGGAATAACGGAACCACAGATGATATCGCCAATGGCGTAAAAATCATGTGCCTGCGTGCCGGATATATGACCCGCCGTGGTGGTGTCATGTATATGGACATGGTCGCGGAAGCGCTGTATTACGTTGCCACTATGGTTGACAAGGGCGTTAATGTCGCTGCCATTAACTGCTCCTGGGGTTCATCATCAATGCTCGCCGAGGCAATTGATGCTGTGATCGCTCGTGATGTCATGGTTATTGTCGCCTGCGGAAATGCCAATAACACTACTGCCGACTACCTCGGTTTACGTGAGGATTGTATGGATGTCGGCGCCACCGACCAAAACGGCGATCCGGCGAGTTTCACAACTTATGGCTCATGGGTTGACATTGCCGCTCCCGGTGTAAGCATTCTCAGCACCTACCACAATTCCGATGATCCTGACAATGATTATATTTCCACAATGGACGGTACATCAATGGCTTGCCCTCATGTTGTTGGTGTCGCCGGTTTGTTGGAGTCATATGACCCCAGTCTGACCGCTCAGGACAAGTGGAATTTGATTGTGAACAATTCCAAACCTTACAATCCATCATCAAAGTATATTGGTACTGGTATTGTTGATGTGCGGGCATGCCTTGATGCCATTGGCGGCACCGGCTGTGATATTACCGCCGGTTTCTCCGGTAATCCGACCTCCGGATGTGGAGCTACAACGGTAACATTTACCGATGCCTCAACCGGTCCGGTCACTTCATGGGATTGGGACTTTGGTGATGGTGGAACTTCGGCAAGCCAAAATCCGTCGCATCAGTACACCTCGGCTGGTAATTACACAGTCAGCTTAACAGTAACCTCTGCTGTTTGCAGTGACACCGAAACTAAAGCTTCCTACATTTCAGTTTCCGATGTTGTTACCGCCAATTTCTCGGGCACGCCGATAACCGGCACCGCCCCTCTGGCAGTCAGTTTTACAGATCTGTCAACCGGAAATCCAACTTCATGGTCGTGGAACTTCGGTGATGGCGGGACATCAACTGCGCAAAATCCGAACTACACTTATACCACCGAAGGTACTTACACCGTTAGCTTAACAGCCTCCAATGGCTGTGGCTCCGATGGTGAAACCAAAACCGGATATATCACGGTTGATCCCGGCGTTCAAAATGACATGCATGTCAGTGCGATGTCAATTACTCGTCAGGGTAACAATCAGAAAAATGGCGTTGCCAGTGTTACTGTTGTTGACCAAAATAACAATGCGGTTGTTGGTGCAGTAGTTAGTGGATACTTCAATGCTCCTAACGGTAATACCAAAACCGGAACTACCGGTTCCACCGGTATTGCTACCATTATTTCGGATCGGACAAAAGTATATCCTGCTGATTGGTGCTTCACAGTTACCAATGTGGTCTTGGCAGGTTATACCTACAACTCGGCGGCCAATGTTGTCACCGAAGCCTGTGAAAGCGGACCGGTATATGGCACTTCAAAGTTTTCAGCAGGTGCCTTACCGGAAGGATTCAGTATTAATAACTACCCGAATCCGTTTAACCCGATGACGACGATTGCATTCAATCTTCCGTTTGCCTCTCAAGCCAAACTTGAGATCTATAACATCCTTGGCCAGAATGTAATTACTCTTGTTGATGAATATCTCAATGCTGGTGAACATTCTATAAATTGGGATGGCAGTAATGCGGCCAGCGGTATTTATCTCTATCGTTTAACAACCGATGAGTTTAATATCACGAAACGGATGGTATTGATGAAGTAAAGAATGTTTTATATTCAATAAAACATCAATTAAATTCCCGGTGGCAACTCAAATCGCCGCCGGGATTTTTTAATTATATGCGTATATTTATCAAATCATATCAGTTTGAATTTCAAGGTCATTAAAGGAAAAAAGGTAATGGAGAGTCCTGCAATTATATTACCCCCCTTTCAATGAAATGGCTACGGGCCAACACTTCAGATTTTGATTGCGAAATATTGGTTTAAAGCGTATATTATACTTTACTATTACTTTCAGGCGGCCAAACCAAGAAGTCCTGTCGTCAGGCATTTTGTCTGGAGGATATATTTATGAAAAAGTGCGGCAATATTAAATATATTGCATCTACAATTGCTTTCTTGTTTTTTATTATTGTCTTTTCAATATCGGATTCTGCCGTAGAAAAAGAAGGTATTAATATAAAATTATCCTCTACTCCGTTAAGTTTTACGCAAAATAACGGCCAATGGAACGATAGTCTGTTATTCCAGTCCAAAGCTTCCGGGATGACAATTTGGTTTAGTAAAGATAAAACATATTATCAGCTAACGCGAACTGTACCTATTCGCGAAAACAAGCAACAGAACAATAATATTTCTCACAAGTATAAATTTGATCTAACTCCCGAAAATATTGAATCGAAAATAATCGGCGTCTCATTTGTCGGAGCCAATGCTAATGCCATTATTTCGGGAGAGGAATTGCTTGATTACAAATTTAATTATTTGATAGGAAACGATCCTGATAAATGGCAAACCGATGTTTCCAACTTCGGCTCCATTCTTTACAGCAATATTTATGATGGCATCGATTTAAAATATTATGGCAACGGAAAACGGTTGGAATATGATTTTATTGTTGCACCGGAAGGCGACCTGTCACAAATAAAAATCAAATACGAAGGCGCCAATAATATTTCAATTGATGATTCAGGCCGTTTGTTAATCAAGACCGAATGGGGCGAAATACTTGAAGCGAGCCCGGTCATTTATCAGAAGCAAGACAAAAGCAGACTGCTTATCAGTGGTGAATTCAAATTTCATTCCGAAAATGTGATTGGTTTTAATCTCAATTCCGATTATGATCATACCCTGCCGTTTATTATCGACCCGACTCTCAGCTATAGCACCTACCTCGGCGGTGGGAGCGTCGATGTTGGAAATGGCATTGCTGTTGATTCTGACGGAAATGCTTACATCGTCGGCAAAACCAGTTCTACCGATTTCCCGACGCTTAATCAGTATCAGGGGGATCAAACCACTTATGATGCCTTTGTGACCAAATTAGGCAGCGATGGCAGCACTCCGATTTACAGCACATATCTTGGCGGCGGAAGTTATGATGAGGCTTTTGATGTTTCTGTTGATACCGATGGAAATGCTTATATCACCGGATATACCCGTTCAATCGATTACCCAATTGAAAACGAATATCAAACCGATCAACTTGGTGCCGACGTTATTATCACCAAACTTAACAGCAGTGGAGATGGACTTATTTACAGTACATACCTTGGCGGTGATGGCGACGATTTCGGCTACGCAGTAGAAATTGACGCCGACAACTACGCCTACCTGACCGGGACAACTATTTCTTCCGATTTTCCGACATCAAATCCA
>JAQBFG010000168.1:0-4412 GCA_032123495.1 Candidatus Zixiibacteriota bacterium
ATAAACTGCTCAAAAAACATCCCGGAGATACCGCCGATGAAACCCTCGCCGACCATGTCGCTGCTGAGGATATCTTCGCCGCCGATTTTGATCTCAGGAATAATCGCCATCAAAAATGCGGTAAACAGAGTCACGGCACCATAGATATAAAGCATCTTTCCGGCGCGGATCTCCCAGAACGAATCGATAAAAAGCGCTTTGAACTTATTCACTGTCGACCTCCGGTTTATCTATCGCTGCCGCTCCATCCCCTTTGATCAGATCCATAAAGCTGTCCTCAAGACTGATCCTGACCGGAATGATGGAAATAATATTAATAGAACTACCGCGCAGGAAATCGATCAGTAAATTGATATCGTTATCATCGTCGAACGAGATATTTATTTTGTTGTTTGTAATAGTCGTAGTCGGGAATTTTTCTTTGATGCTAATTATATTCTCATCAGTAAGTTCGGTGCAGGTCACCTCAAAGGTCGGTTTGATCTGGGTCAACCCCTCGACCGGCCCGACCTTGATTAGCAGACCATTATTAAGAATGGCGACTTTATCACAGATCGATTCGACCTCGGCGAGAAGATGCGAATTAAGAAAGATCGTTTTGCCGCGAGATTTAAGTTCTTTTAAGATATCGCGGATCTCACGGCGGCCGATCGGATCGACACCGTCGGTCGGTTCATCGAGGAAAATTATCTCGGGATCGTTCAACAATGCTTGTGCCAAGCCGAGTCGCTGCATCATCCCTTTAGAGTATTTTTTAATATGGGTACTGCCCCATTTGGCCATATCAACCAGTTTGAGCACCTCGGTCGATTTCGTTTTTATCTCCGAAACCGACATCCCTGAGAGACCGCCATAAAACGATAACATCTGAGTGCCGGTTTGGTATTCGGGGAAGCGGTGGTTTTCCGGAAGGAATCCAATACGAGTCCGCGCGCGGGAGTCGGCGACATCGAAATTATTTATAGACGCAGAACCGGAACTTGGCGATAATGCACCAAGCAGGATTTTTACCAGAGTGGTCTTACCGGCACCGTTTGGTCCGAGTAGTCCGAAAATATCGCTGTGAAATATTTCGAGGCTGACATCGCTTAAGGCTTTGATATCATTCCCGGAGAATCCCCGGCGGAACGATTTGGAGATGTTATCTATTTTTATGATTGTTTGATCTGTCATAATCGGCTATTGGGCCATTCAACTTTTAGCAAAGTACCGCTTTAACAATTTTGAATAGCACGAAAAAAAGTAATCCGATTATCGCAAAGGGCAATAATATTGCAGCCACGGCGGCAACCAAACCAAGAACAATACCGATAACCCCGCCGATTAGTCCAACTATCAACCCAAGGATTTCCCAGCCGATCATAATTATTAGCATACCTGCTAAAATAAGTAAAAGTCCTGTTTTCATAATTTTCCCTCTTCCCTTTTCATTTATCCAATATACGGCAAATAGTCTGCAAGAGTTTCAAATCTGTTTATAAACTATTTAATGATTATTATACAATCCTCTTTTCTCAAATTCCAGTTTTATATTGCCCGCAAACAAGGGCATTCTTTATGTTGAGGTCAGGAGCAGACCAATTTTGTTACCGACTTTGGTATCTAAGGAGGATTCATTATGGGCAAGGCAAAATGTTTACAGAGAGCTACGGAATTTGCATTTTTATTCATTATTTTATCGATTATAACCCAGGGATGTTTTGAAAAGGAGCCGCTTATGCCGCAAACGACGATCAAACCTGTCAGTGATATATATCACGGTGTTGAAGTTGTTGATAATTATCGGTGGCTTGAAGATGGTACAAGTACTGAAGTAAGAGAATGGAGTGAAGCCCAAAACAATTTTGCCCGTTCGAATCTTGATAATATTCCGGTGCGTGAAAATATCAAAAAACGATTGCAGGATCTTTATTATACCGACGCCTCGCCCGAATACCATTCATTTCAATATCAAAAGAACCAATTATTCGCTCTGAAAAAGCAACCGCCAAAAGATCAGCCGCTTCTGGTAGTTATGGATTCACCCGATGATCCATCTTCGGAGAAAGTGATCCTTGATCCTACCCTGATAGATACAACTGGTGAGTCGGCGATAGATTTTTTTGTTATCTCGCCAACCGCTAAGTATGCGGCGGTTTCTCTATCCGAGGGCGGAACCGAGGACGGCGATCTTTACATTTATGAAGTAGCAACCGGCAACAGACTTGGGGACTTTGTCCCCGGTGTAAACGGTCCGACCGCGGGCGGCGATGTTGCCTGGAAAGCAGATGAATCGGGATTTTTCTATACCCGTTATCCGCGCCCGGGAGAACGTCCGGACGAAGATAAACGGTTTTATCAGCAGATTTATTATCACAAGATAGGAACATCGACCGACGATGACAAATATGTTATTGGCAAGGAGTTTCCGAAAATTGCCGAAATCCAATTTGAAACCAGCGCTGATTATCAATACATTGTAGCGGTGGTCGCCGATGGTGACGGCGGTGAGTTTCTCCAGTACATTCTTGATAAGTCGGGCAAATGGAATAAATTAGCAGAGCAAAAAGATAAAATTTCGGCCTGTAAATTCGGTCCGGATAATTCGCTTTATCTATTTTCTTGTAAAGATGCATCAAAAGGAAAGATTCTTCGCCTGAGTCCGGGTCAAACAAAACTATCAAGCGCAAAAACGGTTATTACTGAAAGTGAAGCGGTTATCTATGATTTTCTGCCAACAGTAAATAAAATATATACGCGTGATCTGGTCGGCGGGCCATTTCAGATAAGGGAGTTTGATAACTCCGGCAAATTTATAAAGCTAATCCCGATTCTGCCGGTTTCATCGACCAAGGATATGGTTTCGCTTGGCGGCGATAAAATATTATATCGAAATTACAGCTATCTGGAACCATCGGCCTGTTTTGTATATGATCCGTCAACAGAAACACCGCAGAAAACGGCGCTGTTTGTGAAGTCAACGGCTGATTTTAGCAATGTTGAAGTGGTGCGTGAAATGGCAAAATCGAAAGATGGCACGCAAGTCCCGATGTCAATTATTCGCCGGAAAGGTACAAAGCTTGATGGTAAAAACCCGACGGTACTGTATGGCTATGGGGGCTATGGATTGAGCATGAATCCTTGGTATGATCGGACGATTAGTCTCTGGCTGGACAATGGCGGGGTGTATGTGATCGCCAATACTCGTGGTGGTGGTGAGTTTGGCGAGGACTGGCATAAGGCTGGATATTTGACCAACAAACAAAATGTTTTTGATGATTTTGCGGCTTGCGCGGAACACCTAATAGAAACCGGTTATACAAATTCATCTAAATTGGCCATACAAGGCGGAAGTAATGGCGGGCTTTTAGTCGGTGCGACGATGACGCAACATCCGGAATTATTCAAAGCAGTTGTCTGTCATAAAGGCGTGCTTGATATGTTAAGAGTTGAGCTTGATCCAAATGGTGAATTCAATATTACCGAGTTTGGCACGGTGACTAACCCGGATCATTTTAAGGCGCTGTACGCTTATTCGCCGTATCATAGCGTAAAAGACGGAATTGATTATCCGGATATACTGCTAACTGCCGATGAAAACGATGGCCGGGTGGATGCGTCCAATTCACGAAAAATGGCGGCCCGTCTGCAGGCTGCGACCGGTATGAAAGGTTATGTACTATTGCGATTAAGTACCGGGTATGGTCATGGGCACGGCAGTTCATTGAGTGCCGAAATAGAGCTGGAGACCGATACCTACGCCTTTTTGTTTGACAGGTTGGGGGTTGAGTTTAGATAACAATTCAGTCAATTAAATTAATGGGCGGAGCCACTTTATGATTCCGCCCCATCTCTGTGCCTCATTATATGCTTCAATATTCCGATAATATAAATATGAAGTTTCTTATTTCATTATTGATTTTTCTCCTATCGATATCAGCGGCAAGTCAGGATTCTGGAAACCGTCACGCTGATGGTATCGGATACGGGACTGATCTGCCCAACGGCTGGATACCGGTGGAATCATCGCCGATGGAGATGATTATCAAAAAAAGTGATGATCCGTCAGCACGGCTGTCGATCTTGCAGTATGAAATCGCTGAGGAGAGTCGTCTGAATTCAAGATATGATATTCTTGAGGCTATCGACGGGCTCTACCAGCAGCTTGGTATCGGGGAGATTCCGTATGAAGATATTAATCTGAATCTGGGAGAGGATCGGGCTTCATTTTATTCTGATTATATAGAAAAAGTAAAAGCAGATTCGGATACCGTTTGGGTCTCTCTTAAAGGAATAATAATCCGCACCAAAGACAATCGGCAGATTTTTTATCTGATGCGCGGGTATAAATCATCTATATCAGATAAATCTGTTTCAGCCGAATTGGAAAAGATGATTAACTCATTTGTTATAACAATCCCGCTTTCGGATAG
>JAQBFG010000169.1:0-10275 GCA_032123495.1 Candidatus Zixiibacteriota bacterium
TGATAGCCTGACCCCGATCAATATCGGTATTCCAAAATCGATACCGTATGGGTCATCATCAAATTTCCCCGGTTTAACATCAGTGACGTCTACTAATGATTCATTAAATAGTGGGCTATCAAAATATGGAAATATATTACATACGAATCTTTATAATTCTGAAACCGAGATGTTATTGGATTTTGAATCGGGAATTATTGATGCATATATATCTTATAATTCCGGATACTTATCATCGGTCAAGCAAACGTTTATTAGTACCCCGGCACCATTTTATGTCGCTTTGATTCCGAATATTTCAAAACCGTTGAACGAAAAAGCATTTTTAACCACCTCATTATACTATCGATTCAACGAGGAAAGAATATCATCGTTATTTGACGGCGATAATGTAACAACACAAAATTGTTTGTTTCCGTATTTAAATAAATGCAAAAGAATGTATGAATATAACCCTGAAAATGGCCGAAATCTGTTAAACTATCTGGATGATAAACCCAGGAAGATATTCATTAAATTGCAGAACGAATCATTAAATAAATTAGGACAGTATTTTGCAGATGTCCTCAGTCGTGATAGAATAAAAACAAAATTTACGGATGATAATAATAAGGCTGATATCTTTTTTGAGTTCATCCCAAATTCGGGATATGATGATATTGCTTCTATGATGCATCTTAAAAACTTATTGAAGTTTCAGATGTTAGAAGGAAAAGATAATAAATTATTGACAGATCTATTCGAGTATATAAAATATTCAGTTTTAAGTTCCAGATTTGACGATATTGTTTATTATACACGATTGGCTCATCGCACATTAATTGAAGATATCGGCGTCTTTCCTCTTATTCGACCGACTATACATTGTATTTCCAATGAGAACTTAAAGGGCTGCGGTTTTAATAATAACGGACATTTGGATTTAAGTAACTTAAGAAAGGTTGTCTTGCCTTCAAGGCCAGCCGAAATAAACAGGTGAGTTCAACAACAAAAACCAGATTATATCTTTTGTTGATTGCTATTTTGCCGCCATTATTGATGGTTTCGGCAATCTATTTTTACTCTATCAAACAGTATGAGCAGCTTGGTAATGAAAAAACTTACGAAAGTATAAAACGTTTTGAAAAATTGCAGAACTCATATCAAAACGAGTTAAAAAACAAATCAATTGAACTATCCCAATCCTCCCAACTTAAAAGAGCTGTATTATTAATCAAATCAGGTCGAACGGAGCAGGTTGATTTATCGCAGCTTAATACTGTCTTTGATGTTGTCGAAATAATTGATTCATCATACAGAGTATTGGCAAGCGGTCACCGTTCGGGACTTGTTGGCGAGTTAGTGAAACTTCCAGCCTTAATTAATAGTGCCGATGGCGCCATTTATTTTGAAAAAACCGAATATGATATGAACGGTCTATTTGCCGGTTTTGGGTATATTGTTCCGCTTGAAAACAACTGTTATCTGTACCTGTCAAAATATATTGACTCTGGTTTCATATTATTGATAGAGCAATTGTTGATGGCTAAACTGAATCTTTATTTCGCCGATGAGTCAAATCTGGAATTTTCCGAATATGCCAATCTCTCCAGAGGTCAACTGTTTCAGGATAAAAACAACGATAGCTTAGTTGTATTGCTGGCTGGTAATCAAGAGTCAAAATATATTTTTCTGGCCCGTTTTGATATCTCCGAACAAAAACCGATTTTCTTTTCACTGCTGCGGCTAACCGGTGTGGTGGCGCTGGTATCAATTTTTTTGGCGATTCTGGTGGGTATATATATAACGGGACAGACAAAAAAAGAGATAGACAATTTAATCGATGCCACCAAAAAGATTTCCGATGGTGATTTATCAACTCCGGTGATGGCTTTTCAGGAGGGGGAGTTTTCGCAATTAGCCGACTCATTTACCGAGATGAAATCAAAGCTGCAAAAAACGCTTGATGATTTATCGACCACCGAAAAAATTGCTGCCTGGAAAGAGATCGGGCAGAAAATTGCGCATGAGGTGAAAAATCCGCTGACTCCAATTGCGATTTCAGTTGATGATCTCCGCCGGTCGTATTATGAAAAACTGCCCGATTTTGACAAAACTATCGATGAAACAACAACAGTTATTAAAGTTGAAATAAATAGACTGATAAAACTTCTTGATCAATTTGTGAAATTTGCCCGAATGGAACCGCCCAAAATAGTTGATACTGAGATTAATAATGTTATAGAAGAAATCAAACTATTGTATCATCATGAAATTGATTCTGGAAAACTTGAGATACAAAATAACAGTCAACGAGTTAAGGCGAAACTCGACGACGAAAAGATAAAACAGCTGTTAATCAATTTAATTAAGAACGGTTTGGAGTCGTCGCCAGAGCCAAGAGTAAAAGTATTGTTTTTTGATTCGAATGATAATCTGAATATTTGTATTGATGATACCGGACCCGGATTTCCGCAGGGGATACTCGATTCACATTTCAAACCGTACGCCTCAACTAAAAAGGGTGGTTCCGGTTTGGGATTGGTGATATCGGCCCGGATAGTGCATGATCATAGCGGGACGATAAAGATTAGTAACAAAGAAGAAGGAGGCGGCAGGATCGAAATAAGTCTGCCTTTATAAAATATGGCAAAAATATTAGTGATCGATGATGAAGAAAATATCCGAAGCTCGCTAAAATCAGCACTGGAGCGGCGTTCTCACACAGTTGTGACAGCAGCCAATTACAAACAGGGTGAGCAGTTCTCAAAATCTGATTTTGATTTGATCTTTCTTGATATTCTTCTACCCGACGGCAACGGTGTTGATCTATTGGAAAAAATATTAAAGG
Source organism: Candidatus Zixiibacteriota bacterium (assembly GCA_032123495.1). Classification (GTDB taxonomy): domain Bacteria; phylum Zixibacteria; class MSB-5A5; order GN15; family PGXB01; genus JAAERC01. Next base: position 2,831 of record JAQBFG010000169.1, read on the forward strand.
AGAACAATAATCAGACAGTTGTCATGATTTCGGGTCATGCAGATATCGATACCGCTGTCAAAGCGATTCAGGCCGGTGCCTATGATTTTATCGAAAAACCGATCTCACTTGATCGGGTTATGATTACAATAGAAAATGTTGCGAAAAAGAATCGACTTTCTTTTGAAAAAGAGCGGATGTTCTCACTGTTGTATGGTGCGCTGATTGGTAACTCAACCAGAATGAAAAAGCTTAAAAATGATATTACTATCTCGGCCCCCAAAACCTCCCGTTTTTTAATTCTGGGCGAGAACGGCACCGGCAAAGAATTGATTGCCAATATGATTCATCGCTATAGTTTGAATGCGGATGGCCCCTTTATTAGTGTTAACTGTGCCGCCTTACCATCGGAATTGGTCGAATCGGAACTGTTTGGACATAAAACAGGTGCTTTCACCGGTGCTACCAAAGATCGTAAGGGTCGTTTTGCCGAAGCCGATAATGGCTCAATATTTTTGGATGAAATTAGTGAGATGTCTCCGGCAGCGCAGGCCAAGATATTACGAGTGATCGAGACTAATCAGGTGACGCCAGTCGGTTCCGATAAATCAATTGATCTGAAAATCAATATCATTGCAGCCTCTAACAAAAATTTGAAAAGCATGATTAGTCAGGGCAGTTTTCGGGAGGATTTGTATTTCAGACTCAATGTGGTCCAATTTGATATTCCGCCTTTAAGAGAACGTCAAAGCGATATACCTTTGCTGGCCGATTATTTTTTGAACCGTTTCGCCAATGAAACCGGAGGCGAACCAAAAAAGTTAACATCAAAAGCAGTTTCATTTCTGAAAGATTACAGCTTCCCCGGCAATGTTCGGGAACTTAAAAATATTATGGAACGGGTAAATATTTATTGTAATCAAGCATCAGCCGATATCGCTCAAATCAAACCGTTGATTCCGGGAAGCGGAGTTTCAACAATTGATAAATTAAAAAAAGCAACCGACAATTTTGAAAAAGAATTTATCGAGTCGGCTCTGACCCAATCTGACGGCCGGGTTGCCGAGGCGGCCCGTCGACTTGGTCTGGAAAGATCACATCTTTATAAAAAGATGAAAAAATACAAAATCAAATAGGCAAATTTAATAGAAAATAAATTTGGATCATTTAAATATTTTTGTGTATAATATTATAGACCTCAGTTATTCTCTATATAGTTTTAATCAAAACTATTTTGCCTGCGAAAATATAATAGTGCAAATTAGGTGTTCTTGTGCTCAATTTAAAAATTTGAAAAAATGTCTAAATATCCGGGGCTCTCTAATTGTTCGGGTATAATGGAGGATAATATGTTGTTAGCAAACAAGGAAAAGGGAAAATCTGCTTTGGCCGTTAAAGTAACGCTCTATTTGGTGGGACTGCTTCTTGGAACCAGTCTGTTTGTCAAACTATTTGCCGATATGCCGCAAACCAAACCGGACCTTGATGTTAAAGTGACGGTTTTTGAACCATCCGGCTGGATCGACCGGGAAACCAATATAACGGTCAAATTTTCGCGTGATATGGTTCCCGATGACAGTCTCGATAAACCGGTTTTGGATGTTCCGATAGATTTTAATCCGGAAACAGCTGGAATAGGTCGTTGGATTGAAAAAAATATATTCAGATTTTATCCAGAGAATAAACTTCGACCGGCGACAAAATACACAGCTCGCGTTAAGTCAGATAATATATTTCTATACGGAAATAAAATCGATGAAAGCCGAAAATTTGAATTTCAAACCGCCAATCTGGCCGTAAAGGATTTCTACTATGAGGTTCAACCGGTCGATAAAAAAAGCGATTCGGGTCAAATTATAATCAATCTTACTTTTAACTATCAGGTAACAGCAGAGAATCTAAAAAAACAGCTTTCTATTAAAGGAGTTGGTAATAAAAAAGATCTTGATTTGAAATTTGATGTCAATCTTCCTAATACTCGCCCCCGATCATCGCTGGGTGAAAGGTGGAAAGATCAATTGCCCGGGCAAAATTTCCAGAAAGCGACAATTACAACAGAAAAGATAGGGCTGTATTCCGAACGTCAGACATATCAATTACTGATCAAAAATAATTTAACCTGCTCAGATTGCACGTTACCGATGTCGGTTGATTATTCCAATATCATTCGCGTTGAACCAAAAAGACGGTTTGTAATCAATCGTGTCTACCCGCAGGGAGTTGGTAGCGGATATAATATTCAGGTCAATCTTTCGCTAACTCCCGATATTGAACGCGCCAAAGATTTTGTTACAATCGATCCGCCAGTTGTTTTGGAATTTGAACAACGTGGAAATAATCTGATCCTTCATGGTGAATTCAAATCAGGGAAGACGTATGAAATCAATATTCAGGAGGGGATGCCGTCGATTAAAGGAACCGTTTTGGAAAATGAGTTTTCGACAATTTTAACGGTTCCCGATTTAGCACCATCAATTAAGTTTACATCGGAGGGAATTTTTCTGCCTGATTCGGGCAACGGTCTGATTGAAATTGAAACTATTAATTTGGATACTGTTTCAATTGAGGTCGAAGAGATATTTGCCAATAATATTGTTCATTTTCTTAATGGAGGATACAGCTCCTCAAGAGGGTACGGTCAAAACATTACATCTTTGGGACGAAGCTTTTTTATAAAAGATATCGAACTGCATGGTATGAAAAATGAAAAACTTCAAACGACAATTGATCTTGCCGGAATAATCGGACAACGGACAAAAGGAATATTCAAAATATCGGTCAGAAACAAAAAAGGCCGCTGGCTAAGTGATAGTCGTTATACGATGCTGACCAATATCGGCGTCTCGGCCAGGATGGCTTCCGATTACCTGATGGTCTGGGCAAATTCATTGTCGGAAATAGAACCTATATCAGGAGCCGAGGTCAAATTAATCAGCCGTAATAATCAGGTCCTAATTACCGGTCATACCGATTCCCGCGGTATTATTATTTTTGATGATATCGAAAGTAAGATTGATGGTTTTGATCCCTTTGTTTTACTGATTACTTATGATAATGATAAAGCGTATCTCCGCTTCGACCAGTGTCGTCTGCCGATCAGTGATTTTGATGTTGATGGACGGCCCTTTATTTCGGCCGGTTATGAATCGTTTGTTTATACCGATCGCGGATTATACCGACCTGGTGATTCAATACATATTGTCTCTATCACGCGCGGCTTCGGATGCTCGCTGCCGGATTCATTTCCAATCGGCCTGACTATTCTTGATCCCAGCGGTAAAACGTTCAAGCAGTTTCGTGCTTCAACGGGCGGACAATCATACTCTGCCATCGATTACAGAGTCCCTGAGTATGCCCGGACCGGTAAGTACTCGGCGGTGGTTAAAATCGGCGAAGATTACGAAATCGGTCGGGTTGGGTTTTTGGTCGAAGAGTTCATGCCGGACAGAATAAAAGTGACGGTTGAAACCGAAAGGAAAAGTTATCAAGTTGGTGAAACGGTTAATATAGATGTTATTGGGAAATTTCTTTTTGGACCGCCGGCGGCCGGTCATGATCTTTCGGGTCATATTACCATAGAAGAAGAATCTTTTTCGGCATCAGGTTATTCAGATTTTATTTTCAATGACAACAACAAACAGTTTTCCCGGCAGGAGATCAATCTGCCGGATGATACTCTTGATTTTAATGGATATCATACTTATAAGTACGCTATCCCCGACAAACTCAAAGCGCCATCGATATTAAAGGCACTTATCTCGGCAACCGTTTCCGAACAGGGTGGGCGAGCGATTGGCGGATATAACGGTATTAAGATTTTTCCTTACAATAAATACGTCGGAATAAAACTCGATTTGAACGGATACGCCAAAATTGGTGTTCCGGTAGAATTTGATCTTGCTGCCGTTGATTTTGACGGACAAAAATCAGATATCGATTCAGTGGAAGTGCGGTTGTACCGTTCGGTCTATCATACAATTATGAGAAAAGATAAGGAAGGGTACTATCGATATATTTCCGAAGAGACAGTCCAACCAAAAGATTCGAGTTTTGTTTCTATTTCCAAAGAGGGGCTATCTTTAAAATTTACACCTAATGATTATGGCCGGTACTCTATTGTTGCCACTGACATAAAGGGTGGACATTCGACCTCAACTTCATTTTATGCCTCCGGCTGGGGATATGCTCCCTGGGCAAAAACGAGTCCCGATAAGATCGAGATCGGTCTTGATCAGGATGTTTATTCTCCGGGAGATAAGGCAAAAATCCAGATACGTGCCCCATTCGGTGGGAAACTTTTACTAACTGTGGAAAAAGATAAGGTTCTTGATTTTATTACGATTGATATGAAAGAGAATACCGCCGAGATTGAACTGCCTGTTAATAGTGATTATTTCCCCAATGTCTATATCTCGGCAACGGTGATTCGCCCCGCAACTGAAATCAAAAAGAGTTCACCGGGACGGGCCTTTGGGTTGGCACCATTAATACTTTCAAAAAAAGAAAACAATATAGTAATAGATATGCAGATGCCGGAAGTTATTAAACCAAATTCAAAACTTAATATCGACCTTTTTCTAACCAATGAGACTTTTTCTGAACTGACTTTGGCCCTGGTTGATGAAGGAATACTGCAACTGACTGACTATCAAACTCCAGACCCGCTTGATTATTTCTTTGGAAAAAGACGACCGCACCTTGATCTATATGACAACTACTCCTTTGTTTTTCCCAATATCGAAAAGCAGGAGAGTCATTTTAGTCCGGCTGGTGGACGGATGTTTTCCGAAACCCGTAAACGGCATCTTAATCCGATTCGCGCCCAGCGGATAAAACCGATAGCGCTCTGGTCGGGAATTATCGAAACCGACCGGTATGGAAAAAGTTCACTTCAGTTTGATATTCCTCAATTCAATGGAACACTGAAAGCAATAGTTGTCGCCGTTAATAAAAATAGATTTGGCTCTGCCGAAAAATCGGTGACGGTTCGCGACAATATTGTAATACAGGAAAGTTTCCCAAGGTTTGTCGCTCCGAATGATGAGGTAAACGGGCTGGTTTCAATTTTCAATAACACCGGTTTCGACGCCAATATTGAGGTTGAATTAAAATTGGACGGGCCGGTCAGTTTTTTATCGCCTGCCGCTGAATCTGTTTTTTTAAAAAACAACAGCGAAGGTGAAGTTGTTTTCAAATTTAAGTCTGATTTGAAACCTGAAAAAATAAACTGTACTATTATAGCCAAAACAGTATCCAATCAATCAGTTATCTCTTTTGAACTGGCAAATCGCCCTGCCCAACCGCTCTACACAGAATATGGTTCAGGTTCGGTTACCAAAGATCGGGCGGCGGTTTTTGAGATGCCGAAAGATTGGGTTGAGGGGACCGATCGGTATATTTTAAAAACCTCTTCGCTTCCGGCGACAAGGTTTGTCCGAAATATAGAGTATCTACTAAGCTACCCCTATGGATGTCTGGAACAAACAACGTCAAAAGTATTCCCGTTACTCTATTTTGGGGATTTGGTCAGATTTGTAAAACCGGATTTGATTGGTACCAAGGGCGCCGAATATTTTATTCAGGAAGGGATTCTTCGTTTAACCGGCTTTATGAAAGAAAACGGCTATTTTTCTTATTGGCCGGGCGGTGAAAGTGTCAATAATTGGAGTTCGATTTATGCCTCACATTTTTTGATCGAGGCAAAAAATGCCGGATATTTTCTGGATAAAGCTACTTACAAAAAAATAATCGCAAATTTATTTGACGTTGCCGAGGAAAAAAATATCTATAAATCCGGGGATGCCTGCCGCATATATGCCGCTTATGTGCTTGGCAAGGCTGGTGAGATTAAAAAAAGGACCCTCAATTATCTAAAAAAACTGGACCCGACTGATCTAAGTCCATACAGCCGATATCAACTGGCCGGGGCCCTGGCAATGGCGGGAGAAATAGATCTCGCCTTTGAATTGCTTCCTGGAGAAATGTTTCCTGAAACTTTCGAACCGGAAACCGGCGGCAATTTATCATCGGGAGTGAGAACCAATGCAATATTACTCGATGTTCTGCTTGAGATCGATCCAAAAAATAGTTCGATTCCGGTTCTGGTCGAAGCTTTATCCAAAGATGCTCAGGTCGGACGATGGTACAATACTCAGCAGAACTCTTTTGCTTTGATGGCGCTCGGTAAGTACTTCTCCAAAACTCCTCGACCCGATTTTCAGGGTGATATCAGAATCGGCGGAGAAAAAAGATACAATATCGATACCAGTAAAACCGAAATTATCCGCCAGGATCTGGGAGGGGAAACAATCACTATCGCCATTGAAGGTGAGGGCAACTGTTATTATTACTGGCAGGCCAGCGGAGTCAGCACCTCCCATGCCCCGGAAGAATTTTCCAGGGGTATCAAAGTTAACAAAAGGTACTACAACGAACTCGGTCAGGAAATAAAGCTTGATAGCATCACCTTGGGTGATCAAATAATCTGCAAGATTACCGCCGAGGCAACTGATAAAACACTCTCTAATGTTGTCATCAATGATCTGCTTCCGGCCGGATTCGAAATAGAGAATCCGCGATTAAAAACGACCCCTCGTTTGTCATGGATACCAACCGGATCAAGCGGTGTTGATTATATGGATATTCGCGATGATCGCTTGTTATTGTTTGTTGATCTGTATCCAAAATCCCCCAGGACTTTCTTTTACAGCATGAGAGCGATCTGCTCAGGAGAGTTTACGGTTCCGCCGGTTTCGGCTGAGTGTATGTACAATTCGCCAATCGCTGGTTCGTCGTCATCGGGACGGATGAAAATATACCGGGATAAATAATTTGGTATTGTTTATGAAACAGTGTTATAAATCAAAATGGTTGTGGCTTTTACCGGTTTTCCTGACCGGTAGTATTATAATGCTATTTATGATTTTGGCTTTGTTGTTTCCATTACCAAAGGAGAAACTCTCTCGAGATTCATCAGTTTTTGTAAACAGCCGCGAGGGAGTGCTATTACGTGCTTTTAGTTCACCCGATCAATTCTGGCGCCGTCCCAATAAGCTTGATGATTTACCGGATGATCTCATCAGCAGTATTATTGTCTGCGAGGACCGATGGTTTTATTTTCACCCTGGCTTTAACCCGGTTTCAATAGTCTCGGCACTTGTAGATAATATTAAGGCGGGACGAGCGTTACGTGGTGGTTCTACAATCACGATGCAGATAGCGAGGATGATGGAACCAAAAAAGAGGACTGTCTCGAATAAAATGATTGAGCTATTTCGGGCAATGCAGCTTGAGTTGGCTTATTCAAAAAGGGAACTTTTGGAAACGTATTTTAATCTGGTTCCATACGGAGGCAATATCGAAGGGGTCGGGGCCGCTTCCTTTTTCTATTTTAATAAAAAGCCCAAAGACTTATCGATTTCGGAAATCGCTATTCTGGTGACCATACCGATCCGCCCGGCTGAGTT
>JAQBFG010000170.1:0-4156 GCA_032123495.1 Candidatus Zixiibacteriota bacterium
AAATAAACAATATCAAGGATATTTACCGGTGGGGTTCCATCCGCATCAGCAGCATCCATTGGATCAGGAGCCGGACCATCCTTATATTTATAATTAATTATAAAAACTATGTCGAGAATATTAACCCCAGATGCTCCATCAGCTGGGTAGCCCACAGCTTGCTGTGGGAAAATAGATTGGAGTAAAAAGACTGGCATTGAGATTGCCACGCTTCGCTCGTTATGACGAAATGGGGCAGACGAGGACGTCTGCCGCGCACAACCTGAATCTGGACAGACAGGAATGTCTGTCCTATTGGACTGTCGGGTGCGGCGACCCGACAGCATGAAACAGCTGAGTAAGCTTTGGTGTAAGAACCTGCCTTGCTTTTCGGGCAACTTTTATTATATTCCCGGCGTATAAATATGGAATAAAATAAAAGCATGGATTCCCGACTGCGCGGGAATGACGTTGATAAAAAAATATTAATAGGAGATATTATGTCGGACAAAGCAAAAGAACTATACAAAGAACTAACCGAACGAATAAAAGAAGTGTTCCTGCTCGGCTCCTGCGAAGCGCTTCTCGGCTGGGACGAACGGGTTTATATCCCGCGTAACGGCTCGGAACATCGCGCCAACCAGTTATCGTATCTGGCCGGATTGGCCCACAAAAAATTCACCGATCCAAAAATCGGCGAACTGTTATCTGAGCTGGAGCAGACCGATCTGGTCAAAGATGAATATTCCGACGAAGCGGTTAATATTCGTGAGCTAAGATATGACTATGACAAAGAAGTAAAGTTACCTCAGAAACTTGTCGAAGAACTCTCGCACACCGCAACGATGTCACAGGGTGTCTGGGCCAAAGCGAGAGGCCAAAATGATTTCGCCACTTTCCTGCCGTATCTGGAAAAGATGATCAAACTATGCCGGGAAAAAGCTGAATGTTTTGGGTATAAAAATGAAGCATACGATGCCCTGCTTAATGAATACGAACCAGGCTCATCGGTTGAATTTGTTTCAAATGTATTTTCAGGTTTTCGCGACGAATTAGTCGCACTGGTCGCCGCCATTGGTAATTCGGCGAAAAAGCCGGATATGTCACTTATCGAAAAAAACTACCCGGTGGAACTTCAGGAAGTGTTTGGCAAATCGGCCTCGGCCGCGATCGGTTATGATTTTGCCAGTGGTCGGCTCGATGTCACGGCGCATCCGTTCTGCACCGGAATAGGACCCGGCGATACCAGAATCACCACCCGCTACAATCCGAATCATTTTGGACAGGCTCTCTTTGGGATCTTGCACGAATCAGGTCACGGGATCTATGATCAGGGTCTGCCGGATGAACATTATGGAACACCGCGCTGTGAAGCGGTCTCGCTCGGTATTCATGAATCGCAATCGCGGATGTGGGAAAATCAGGTCGGACGCGGCAAACCGTTTTGGAAACATTTTTTCCCGCGCGCACAGCAGATGTTCCCCGAGCAGCTTGGTCAGGTTGCTCTCGATGATTTTTATTTTGCAATTAACGACGTTCGCCCGTCGCTTATCAGAGTTGAGGCTGATGAAGTCACTTATAATTTGCACATCCTGCTCCGGTTTGAAATGGAACATGCCTTGATAAAAGGTGATGTACCGGTCAAAGATGCCCCGGCGGCCTGGGACGAAAAATTCCAGAAATTCTTTGGTATCACTCCTCCAACAGTTGGCGACGGTTGCATGCAGGATGTCCACTGGTCAGCCGGATATTTCGGTTATTTCCCGACTTATACGCTCGGTAATCTTTATTCGGCACAATTTTTTGCAAAAGCGAAAGAGGAGTTGCCGGGATTGGAAGATAAGTTTGCGATCGGTGATTTTACCGCTTTGAAAAAATGGCTCAATGAGAAAATTCATACCCATGGTCGTAAATATCGGGCGAATAAACTGGTTGAAGTTGTCACCGGTGAAAAACTCGATCATACATATTTGATGAATTATTTGAAAAATAAGTATTCAAAACTTTACAATCTATAAAGAGATTAATCCTGGAGAAGAAAATGGCAAGGAAAAGTGAATGTTTATATCTGGTTTTATTTGTTCTATTATTTTGTCTGGCGGGAAATCTTTACGCCGGTGAAATTCATGAGGCAGCCAAAACCGGTGATCTTGATAAGATAAAATCGATCTTAGAGACCGACAAAACCCGTCTTGAGGCACAGGATAGAGTTGGTTATACGGCACTTAATTGGGCCGCTATGCGCACCCAATGGGACGTGGTCAGATATCTTGTTGAAATCGGTGCCAATGTTAATTCGTTTGGACTCGATGGCAACACACCGCTCCACTCCGCGGCCAATCATGATAACGTGGCGATAATAGGATTATTGATCAAAAACGGTGCTGTTATTGACAAAAAAGACAACTGGGGCAATACACCATTGCATATAGCGAGTCGGGCCGGAAATGAAAAGGTAGCCAAAATTCTTATTTTTCAAGGTGCCGCTGTAAATGCCGCTTCCAACGAGGGCTGGACCCCTTTGCATTACGCGCAAATGAGTGGACATACGGAATTGGCCGGCCAATTAAAGAGATCGGGCGGGTCATTGGAATACCTGGACAGCGATGGCAAAAATGCAGACGAAATCAGAATCATACGACCTGCCTCAATAGATTTGGACCGTTCAAAATTGGATGAGTTTATCGGAACCTATGCTATTGATAATGATTTTATCACGAAGGTTTGGGTTGAAGATGATAAACTTTGGGTGAGTGATTTTGCACTGCACCCGCTTTATCCAATCGGCGTTGACAGCTTCTACTGCGAAAAGCAACCATGGACTATTTCTTTTGCTCGTAATGACAAAAGTGAGATTGATACTGTTTATCTTGGTTTTTTGAGACAAACTGTCGGCGGAGCCAAAGTTGCCGATGATTTCGAAGTGATCGAGGATAAACCTAAATTGGGATTAACCTCAAGACCATTGGTAAAATTTGAACTTACTCGGGTCACGCTTAAAGATATTTATCGACTGGAGCATCGTTCTGATACAATTGCCGCAGCGGTGACTTTTGTTTTGGAAAACAGTCCTGCCGATAAGGCTGGTATTGTACAAAGAGACGTTATTTTGATGTTTAATAATGAGCCGGTGTTTAATTCCGACAATCTAATTAAAATTGTAAATGAGGTTGAACCAGGCACACAAGCGCCGGTTGAAATTTTAAGGCGCGGGAACGTTTACAGCCTGACTGTTAACTTTGATTAGATGATATGTAAGTTAATCGATTGCGGTCGCGTCATCTTTAATAGAGATGACGCGAAGCATCGTCTCAACCAATTATCAGTACCCCTGACGCACCATTAACCAGTGATATAATCAGTCAGTACAAACACCAAATGAATAACTAAAATTCTATGGCATAAACCGGGTAGGTTTGATCTTTCACAAAACCAAGCTTCTTGGCCAGTTTTTGTGAGCCGATATTATCCTCAGTTGTTTCCCATAACGGTACAAGGTCATTTTCCAGAAAAAAATCTAATAGTGCAACAGAAGCTATCGTGGCGTACCCTTTTTTTCTATAATCTGCATCATGTGTGATGACATTGATCATAAAAGTTTTACCGACCTCAAAACCGGTGGAACGGCAGTGCGCCAACTCTTCTTTTTTTGACATAACGCTAAAACCAAAGGTTCTTTTGGTTTTAAATTTCTTGGGAACAAGAGATGATTTTAATCCCTTTTCAGATATAATTGGATAGTCAGTTTTTTTGACCTGTATGTCATCTGGAAAACCAAAACTTGCACGAAAGGTTGCATATTTTTGTTTATCCCAAATATATACCGATTCAAAATGTTTACTTGAGTCAAATTGATTAACAGCGTTATCAATAATATTTTCCCACTTGGGAGAACCGCAAGCATACAGTTCGAACCAGTCCATTTTTAATTTATTTTGGGAATCAGGAATTATTGTTTCTTTGATTAATGTTGGAAGCGATTGAATAAATTCCAAACTGTTTGCTATACCATCAATGTATGCCCAGCGGCCAATAGCCCAGACAATTGCGGCGTTTGGGTTGTCTTTATTATCGACAAAGATACGTCCCGGATGGCTACCGTTTATTATCGAAAAAACCGGGAGTTGCTGATTGTTATTTATAACAATATTTCTTAATTTTTCAAATTATGAATTTT
>JAQBFG010000171.1:0-3573 GCA_032123495.1 Candidatus Zixiibacteriota bacterium
ATCTGGCAAATTATCTTAGAGTTTGCACAAAGGAATTAAAAGATTTTGCTCGTATTACCGGGAATGATGACGTTCATAAGTTATCTATCTCAGATATCTGCACAACCAATAGCGAGATATCTGGCCATACATCGATTGAACATGTGTAAAAACCTTTTGACATTTGAAGAGTTTTACCGTCTTTGTAATATAGGCAATTAATTAAGGAGGGAAATATGGGTTACAAATCAACAGCAATCGTTTTCTCGCTTTTATTGATTCTTTTATTTTTAGGATGCGGTTTAAACGAGAGTTCAAAAGAGAATACGCAGGATGAGGACATACAGGAGCTGGAAGCTCTGTGTAGTCAAATAGAAAATATAATCGGTGATGCTTCATCCGACGATCCTGCTGATTGCCGAGTGATTGGATTTGGTGCTAAACCATGTGGCGGACCTTGGAGTTACCTCGTTTATTCTGTTATTGATACCGATACACTTTTATTGAAGGCTAAGGTCGAGTTACATTATTTAAAAGAAGATGCTTACAATCATAAATGGGGAGTTTGTTCCGACTGTGTTGCTATTGGGCCACCGCGTCTTATCTGCGAAGACGGCCATTGCGTAGCTGTGTATTAATATTATTATTCGGTGTTCTCTGGGTTTTGATATTTGGTCTTAACGCTGCCTTGATACATCTCAAATTTCAATAACCGACACTCGATCGGGCCATTATACATCTCGATCTTCCGCGATGCTCTCAGACCGATATGTTTGGCCGCATCCAGATTCCCGGTAAAAATATATGCATCATAACCGCTAAAGTTTTGCTTCAGCGTATCCCCGATCGACTGATAGAATATCGTGATATCTTTAACCGACATCCGTTTCCCATAAGGAGGATTGATAATCAGTGTCCCCGGCGGATCGGGTGGAACGAAGTCATTAAACTCGCTCTGTTTAAAAACAATATCCCGGCCAACTCTGGCTCTTCGAGCATTGTCGGTTGCAACCTGAATCTGTTCTGACGCCATATCAGAGCCAACCATCTCGAAATCAAGCTTCGGTTTGATTGACTCGTACGCCTCATCCTGAATTTTTCTAAAAAGAAACTTATCGAAACCGGGCCAGTTCATAAACCCGAATCTTTCCCGGCTCAACCCCGGTGCGATATTGCGCGCCATCAGAGCCGCTTCGATAACAATCGTCCCAGAACCGCACATCGCATCAACCAATGGACTCTTTTTATCCCATCCTGAATGTAACACCATCCCGGCGGCAAGAATCTCATTTAACGGTGCCTCGCCGGTCCGGTCGCGGTACCCCCGCTTAAACAGCGGTTCACCCGATGAGTCAAGCGCGAGCGAACAATCATCACGATAGATATAAAGATTTATTTTTACATCAGGATTTCTGACATCAACCGACGGCCTTCTTCCCGTCTTTTGTCTAAAATAATCGGCGATTGCATCTTTGGTTTTCTGTGCAGCAAACAAAGAATTATTGAATACTGAATCATTAATAATGGCATCAATAGAAAAGGTTTGATTCAGATTAAAATAGTCCCGCCAATTAATTTTAAAGACCTCTGAATACAAAGCATGTTCATTTCTCACTTTAAAATTGAATATCGGCTTCAATATTCTGGTTGCGGTCCGGCACCAGAGGTTGGCTTTATATAATAATTTATCGTCACCATAAAATTCGACCGAGCGGTTCAATGTTTTAACATCCTGAGCACCAAGAGCAGTTAGTTCGTCGGCCAGAATATCCTCTAAACCGAATAATGTCTTGGCAATCATCCGGAACGGTTTTGTATCTTTTTTAAAAACAGCCATAATCACAAAAGGAATCGCTTTTTGGCAGAAATGTCAATCAGTATGTTTTTAGCCAACGAACTAATACCGTTTCGACAAATTTACTTACTTAAGACGATGCGATAACGCGCTTTCCCGCTCTTTAATCTATCAAAAGCCTCATTGATCTGATCAAACCGGAATTTTTCAATTATCGGTTTGATTTTATGCCTCGCGGCAAAGTCAAGCATCTTGATGATTGCTGAGGGACTTCCCACCGGTGAACCCGAGATCGATCGCTGACCCATAATTAATGGCATAGCGCCAATATCCAATGGCTCCAGGGTCGCACCAACAATATGTAAACGGCCTTTTGGATGCAGAGTTGAGATATAGGCGTTCCAGTCAAGTTTGACGTTAACCGTCGAAATAATAAAGTTAAACTGCCCGGCAGCTTTTTCAAGCTCTTCTGTACTGCGCGAATTGATTGTATGATGCGCACCCATCTTTATTGCTTCATCTTTTTTGGATTCACTTGAAGTAAACGCGGTCACTTCGCAACCCCAGGCATTTAAAAACATCAATGCCATGTGACCGAGACCACCAATGCCGATGACCCCCACCTTATCAGTTGGTTTAATGTCATATTGAAGGAGCGGATTAAAAACGGTTATTCCTCCGCAAAATAATGGCCCGGCACCTTCTTTATCAAGTCCATCCGGCAGCAAAAAGACGCTGGCCGATTGGGCGCGAACTTTGTCAGCGAATCCGCCATGTCGACCAACAATGGTTCCTTCCTGATTTGAACACATGTTATGGTCGCCACCCATACAACTTGGACAGGTCATACAGTACCCCGAATGCCAGCCCAATCCAACCCTTTGACCAACCTGTACATTCGAGACGTCTTCGCCTACCTGTGAAATTAATCCGACAACTTCATGACCAGGTACAAGCGGATATTGAGTAAATCCCCAGTCATTATTGACCATGCTCAAGTCACTATGACAAATTCCGCAAAACTCAATATCGATTTCAACATCATTTCTTCCCAGCGGTCCCGGATCATATTCAAACGGCTCTAATTTGCCGCCCGCTTTGAGAACCCCATAAGCTTTTATCATTTTTCCTCCTTTTCAGATTTTTTGGATTTTTGTTTATATAACAATATACGTTTGTATTCTCTGATTTATTGTATCAAAAATTCTAATAAGATTATGGAATGTCGTATAGGGAATTTGGTTTTCCCCGTGCGGCAGACGTCCTCGTCTGCCCTGTAATCTCACCTTGATATATTGATAGACACAATCATACATATCATTTAACGGGAAATATCGAAATTAACGGTGATTCCGTGTGGGAATTATGTTGAATTGGAATTACATTAGAAACCGCACATTAAGGTGTGGGGCGCCCAGCTCAATTATGTAACACTTTTATTGTTTTACCGTATACTCTATGAAATATTAGAATAATAATAAATTCTTTTGAAAACAGGAGATAGATTGAAAACTTTCAAATTACTGGTTTTGATATTAATAATATTTCTCTGCCAATTATACCCAGTGAGTGCTGAATCAATTATTCTTGATTCTATAATTCAGAGAGCTGAAGGAGGCGATGCTCATTACCAGGGAATTCTGGGAGCAATGTACAGACGTGGTGAAACCGGTGAAACCAATTATCAAACTGCTTATAAATGGTTAAAACTATCAGCTGACAATGAAAATCCAATTGGACAATACAATCTGGCTGTATTATATGAATCCGGGGATTATGTAAATCAGGATACTGAATTG
>JAQBFG010000172.1:0-8876 GCA_032123495.1 Candidatus Zixiibacteriota bacterium
CTGTACCAATTGATTATGATTCGCACACTTTTGAATTTGGGGCACGTTACAATCAACAAGGCAGAATGTTATCTGCGGAGTATTTTGGCGGCGCTTTTAATGATAATAAAAATGCTACTCGGGATAGAATACGTAGTAGAATTAAATTTTATGGCATAATGCCAGTCCCGAATTATGAATGGGCGATTTTATCCGGTGGCTTTTATCATTTTCAAAATAAGTATGATTTAACCAAGTTTAAAATCAGTTCAAACAGATCATGGGGTGGATTACGTTTGAATCTTCCGTATGATTTTATCGCCAATTATCATTTCATATTTGACCGTACCAGCTCAGATAGTGATTTTGTCGCTACCGATAATATATCTCAAGCATTCTATTTAACTCGAATTTTTAGGGACAAGGCACGGTTGACTATTGGCTATCAGAATGATATCAATGACGATTTTGCAACCGAAGTTAATTCAGATGCTTATTATCTGTCGGCTTGGTTAAAACCAATTCAACAATTGGAAATTAAAGGGGAGTATGGCTCCCGAATTGAAAAGCTGACCGAAGGATTTCGATTGCTGGGGCATGAAGACCGGACTCGATTTAAAATCGGGGCAACCTATCGGATAACTGAAATTGGCGCGGTTTCTATCAAATATGATAGGCGCAATCGCAAAAATGAAAGATTAAATAGCGAGTATGCTTTTGATCGACTTTCAATGTCTGGAGACATAACAAACTCAATTGCTTCGTTCATTTTTGGCTATTCATTCTCAGAGGGCGATTACCTGAATAATGAACAGAACTTTGATTTTAACAACCACACTATCTTTGGGAATTTAAAGCTAAATGAATATCATGGAATAGGTATTGATTTAGGTGCAACATACAGTCGAAGTAAACGTGATATAAATATTGAGAGTTTCAATTTTGATATCAGTTTATCTTATGCAATCACTGAAAAGTATGATATAGAAATTAATTACTTTATTTACAACTTCGATGATTTCATGTTTAGAGATCAATACTATACATCAAATATTATAGAATTAAATTTAAGTAGAGATATTTCATTTTAAAGGAGTTTACCTATGAAAACATCAAATCTACTCCTGACTATCGCAGTCATGATACTGGTACTTACCTTCAGTGTCGGCTGTGAACGTAAGGTAATCAATGAAGCTGCCGATGATCTGGCTTCCTTGAATAGTTGCTTTACCTGTCATGGTGATGATGATTTTGAACTGATTGCGGCTCGAAGTGAGTACAACAGTTCGGTCCATGCCAATGGAGATACTTATAACCGTAATCGTTTGAATTCATCGCGGTATTCAAGTTGCGAGAAATGCCATACAAACGAAGGGTTTGTGGCAAATGTGACTGGAGTCGCAGCTGATGGTGATCATTTTACAAACATAAGTTGTTTCACTTGTCATGCGCCGCATACTACCGGTTCAATTGGTTTGAGAACAGTTGCGGCTGTCACACTTTTAAATAATGCCACTTATGATAAGGGAAATTCAAACCTTTGTGCCAACTGTCATCAGAGCCGTCAGAATGTTGATACTTATGTTGTTGATGATGTTGAATTAGACTCGCATTATGGCCCGCATCATAGCAATCAGTCCGATATGCTGATTGGTGAAAATGCCTATGAATATGCCGGATACTCTTATGATAATTCATATCATTCCCACGGTGTCACCAATGGCTGTCTGGATTGTCACATGGCGAGCGGAGTGTATAATTCCGGCGGCCACAGTTTTAATGTGGTGGGTGATGATGATGGTGATGAGCATTATAACGTTACCGGATGCAATACAGAATTATGTCACGATGGAAATATGGATGACTTTAATCGGACCTCCAGTGTTGATTATGATTGGGATGGCGATTTTGAAGGCGTTCAGGATGAAATTATGGGCCTTCTTGACAGTCTTGAGATTCTACTCGTAAATGCCGGAGTTTATGATGATTTAGAAGAAGAACCGATTGAGGATGTTATCGTTGCCGATGAAGAGGTAACAGGTGCACTGTTTAACTTTGAGTATGTCAAAGAGGACCGCTCTTTTGGTATTCATAATACTGCCTATACTGTTGGTCTATTACGATCTTCGATTAATTATCTCGATACCGGTGATCCCTCAGGAGTGTCAGCCGGTAAGCTTTTTGTCCAAACAAAGGCTTCTCACTGAGATTATTATTCTTTGAGTTTACGGCCCCCTTAATCTGGGGGCCGTTTTTTGTCTTAAGACTGGCGATGCAAAGATTGATATTGCATATATGGAAGATTACTTCCCAGGGCGCAATTAATAAACTTTTGTTTTTACCGATAAATAAAACATACATTTTCAGTTGCTGGGGGCTACAGCAATTTAATGATTTGACCATAGCGTATGGAGACAACTGAAAAATGAGGCAAATGTGGGAATAAATTATATTGGAATCGGAGATATTGCCGTTTCGAATAAACCGGATGATATTATTAAAACTATGGCTCTCGGCTCATGTGTCGGTATCATGCTTTATGATCCAAAGCTCAAAATTGCAGCAATGGGTCATATAGCTCTCCCTGATTCGAAGGTTCGAGGTTCAAGAGGAATGGATAAGCCGGGACGGTACGCGGACACCGGAATCCCCCTTCTGATTAAAGCCATACAAAATAAAGGATCCAATGGCGGTCGCAATCTGACCGTCAAGATTGCCGGTGGGGCGCAGATAAATGATCCAAATGATACTTTTAATATTGGCAAGAGAAATGTTTTGGCCGTTAAGAAGATTCTCTGGAAATGCAGCCTGATTCTTAATGCCGAGGATACAGGCGGCCACATTGGGCGGACTATGGATGTGAAAGTCGATACCGGAGAGGTAACTTTATCTTCCCCGGGAAGGAGCAAGTGGAAATTATGATAGTTACAAAATCAATAGCGGATAGAGTCAAAGAGATGCCGATGCTTTCGGTGGTGAGCACCCGCTTGTTGGAACTTCTTGGCGAAAATAATTATTCAATTCGTGACGTCGTGAGTATAGTTGAAAATGACGCCATATTGACCTCCAAAATATTAAGAGCGGCCAATTCCGTCGCCTATTCACCGCGCGTTCCGATTACTTCCATTACTGCCGCAATAAACAATATGGGCGAAAAGGTTATCACGAGTATCGCCATCGAATCATGTGCTCCCAAAGTATTTAAGGTGCCTTTGGATGGATATATGTCTGAGGCCGGACAAATGTGGGATCACTCCCTTTGTACTGCTATCGGGGCGCGCCAGCTATCCTCCTATACAATTAAAGAATCATCTTCCAATTTGGCCTTTACCGCCGGTCTTCTGCATGATATCGGGAAATCGGTCATGTCGGTCATTCTCGAAGGCAATACCGAAGAGATATTGGGGCATGTTGATTCCGGAGAGGCCGTCTCATTTCTCGATGCCGAGAAAAAGATTGCCGGGATGGATCATGCCGAACTTGGGTACGAATTAGCTCAACATTGGAAATTGCCAGAACAGCTCGCGATGACAATAAGGTATCATCATCACCCTCAGGATGTTGACGACAAATATAAGGATTTGGTTTATACCGTTCATCTCGGAGATATTCTGGCTATGATGGCCGGCATTGGAACCGGGGTCGATGGACTAGCCTATTCAATTGATCAAACCTATAAAGATTATATCGAAATTGAAGAGGACCAACTGGCTATTGCTGTTGCCGACATTCAGGAAGAATTTGCCAAAACCAAACAGGCAATTTTGGGAGAAGAGAAAGAATAGCTACATTTAATAATAAATTATTTTCTTTAAGGTCCTTATTATAATCGGGCGCTTTTATATTTATCAGGAAAACCCGGACAATATCAGATTATCATCTCATTTGTAAGTAATTGAAGAAGACCGGCTTCACCATCTTCAAATAGGTCAGATAAACAATTTGACAAAATTAGCCATTCTGCTTATACTAATTGGCTTATATAATATAATCTCTTGTTAAAGGAGGGAATCTCGGTGAAAGTTTATGACACCGACCAAATTAGAAATGTTGCGCTGATCGGCCAGCGTGGATGTGGCAAAACAAGCCTCGCCGATGCTATGGCCTTCTCTTCGGGAATAACAAATCGACTCGGAAAGGTGGATGACGGAACTTCACTGTCAGATTTCACTGAAGATGAGATAAGTAGAAAAACATCAATTGGTCTTTCGATTCTGACCTGTCCCTGGAAAAATGTAAAGATAAATCTTCTTGACCTGCCGGGTCATCCTGATTTTATCGGCGAGCTTATTACCGGCGTGAATGTTGCCGAAACGGCAATTATTATCTTAAATGGCAATACCGGTATTGAGGTTGGGACCGAAATTCAATATAAATATGTGGAAAAATTCAATCTTCCCAGAATGTTTTTTATTAACAAGATTGAAAAAGATAATGTTAAAACATCAGATATCATAGCTCAATTGCAACAAGCGTATGGTCTTAAAGCTGCCCCGATGCAGCTGCCAATTGGAGAGGGAGCCGAATACAAAGGAGTTGTCGATCTTCTTCGGATGAAAGGTGTTACCTTTGATGCCAGCGGAAAACTAACCGAAGGTGATATCCCGGCCAACTTGAAAGATCAGGCTGAAGAGGCTCATCAGAAGCTGATAGAGGCTGTCGCCGAAGCTGACGATGCTCTCTTGGAAAAATTCTTCGATAAGGGAGAGTTGTCCCCTGAGGAGATTCTTTCCGGATTGAAAAAAGCTATTGTTGATAGGTCTATTTACCCGATTTTATTCGGTTCTGCCGATTTGAATTCCGGGGTTCAAAGTCTGCTTAACTTTATTGCTGACTATTTGCCGTCACCGGATGAAGCTCCAACTCAGAATCTGCTTAATGAAGGCACCGATGAAGTTGTCGGTGTTGATATTAAGAATGATGCCAACCCGTTAGCTTATGTCTTTAAAACCATTGCCGAGGCACATATTGGTGAAATATCTCTTTTCAAGGTTTTGGGCGGTAAAATATCTCAGGGGCTTGATCTTTATAATGCCAATCAGCGGAACAATGAACGAGTCGGGCAGGTCTATTCAATCAGTGGCAAAGAGCGCAAAGAGCTTGATTCCGCTAACGCTGGCGATATCGCTGCCACGGTGAAATTAAAATCTACTAAAATGGGCGAGACACTTGGTAAAAAAGGTGATGACCTGGTTGTCCCGCCGATTGATTATCCTGAACCGGTTATGGATACCGGTATCAGACCAAAATCCAAAGGTGATGAAGAAAAACTTTCCACTTCTTTGCATAAATTGCATGACGAGGACCCATCGTTTAAAATGGTTATTGATCCGGAACTGCGCCAGACGGTTCTGTTTACTCAGGGATCGACCCAGACCGAAATTCTCAATGCTAAATTGAAAGCAAAGTTTGGGGTTGAAATCGATGTGTTTAAACCTCGGATTCCGTACCGCGAAACAATCAAAGGCAAAACCGAGATTCAGTATAAATACAAAAAACAGTCGGGTGGACGAGGCCAGTACGGTGATGTTCATTTGCGGATCGAGCCGAATCCTCGCGGTGAAGGTTTTACGTTCGCCAATGAAATCTCCGGTGGTGTTATCCCCAGCAAATTTATCCCGTCGATTGAAAAAGGTCTGGTTGAAGCGCTGCTTGAGGGCGGATTGTCCAAGTCGCCGGTTGTTGATGTCAAAGTTGCCGTTTTTTATGGCTCTTACCATACTGTTGACTCATCCGATATGGCCTTCAAACTCGCCGCCTTGATGGGATTCCGCGAAGGATACTTGAAGTGTAAACCGATTCTTCTCGAACCGATTTATAATGTTGAAATTATTGTCCCCGAGGAATTCACTGGCGATATTATGGGTGATATGTCCAGCCGTCGCGGTAAGATCTCCGGGATGGATCCTGAGGGTCGCTATCAGAAAGTTCGCGGTGCAGTTCCGTTGGCCGAGTTGTATAACTATACGGTCGATCTGCGCTCGATGACTTCCGGGCAGGCATACTATACTCGTGAGTTTTCTCATTATGAGGAACTCCCGCGCGAGATCACTGAGAAGGTGACCGAAGAGATCAAAAAATCGAAAGAAGAATAGTTTCGTTTTATTGAATATCTTATCATTTTGATATAATCAAATAACCCGTCATCCGGCGGGTTATTTTTTTGTCTATTACGTGGGCGGCAGATGTCCAAATTTGCCCCTCAATGTCTTTGCGAGCGAAGCGTGGCAATCTCAATTATTCCCTGTAACCTAAACACTCTCATATAATTACAATGAAAATGGGTTTCCTCCTTCGAAGGACAGGCGTTTTCCCGTTTTATTGACTTTTGACTATCAAGTTGACAGCGCAAATGGGTTCGTTCCGTTTTTTTTGGACCTCAGACTATCAAGTCGATGTTGATTCCGACGGGTCAGCTATATGGTCTGTTTCCGAGTCGTTGTCTGGCGACATTGATTCGGCTTTGTCCCGCAACTGCAACAACCGCAACTGACGATACACCCGGCTCATCTGCCGATCAAGCCGCATCTCATAATGCAATATCTTCATACAAAAACTGTCTTCCGGGATAGATTTAACCCCGACCATATCGGCTCGTTTTTGCGCCGTTTCTTCCATCCGTATCCGCGCCGAATCAACATCTTCTAACTTATCAGGGTCATACTTCGGTTCACCATATGCTTCATACTTCAGCGATGAATCAACTTTTCGAAGCTGACGATTTATCTGCGATGTTTCCGCTTTTAAAATCCGGCGGCTCCGCCAGAGACAGTTGACAATTTTCTGCACCAGGATAAACTGATACTCGGTTGTCGGCTCAAGTTCTGCTACCAGACAGTCGAGCAGATATTGATATTCGGTTTCACTTTCTTTGAGGTGGCGTGAATTGATCAGAATAGAATCAGAGTATAACCCATGTTTGACCGCATTGTTTTTGGCTATCTCTTTACCCGATGTTGTCTTAGGCCCATTCGACTTTTTCCCATTCGCCCGATTAGCCACCACCTGCTTTTCTGAAACTTTTCCAATTGACATACCAAATCCCCTTCTGCGCCGTCAGAAACCGATTCCTGACGGAAATTTGTAGGTCGAAATCCCGAAGGGTTTCGACAAAAATCTTATTTATGCTTTCTATTGATGAGGGAGAGGACAGAATCAACATCGGTTTGGTGGGGAAAGGCGCAGTCGGCAAATATTATTTTTCAATCATATCTTGGATAGAAATAATTCCGCGTAACATTTTTAGAAAAACTGATTGTCCACCGCTTCCCGGGACAAAATGTGCAGCTGTGAATTCATCATCGACACACTCTATCGATTCAAAATATTTTGAAAATTTTGCTGCTGAAGGAATTATTCCAATATTTTCTTTTGCGATATCAAGGTAAACATCTTCCTTAAGAAACTTCATTAGGGCTTTAAAGGCGTTGGATCTTGGCAGCAAATTTCCGACCCTATCATAAGCGGCCCAAGAATTAGGCCATTTGTTACGAATTGCTGAAAAATAGTTAAACAGTATCTCAGCGATATCAAGATCTTTGCCTTCAATGAATAAATTTCTAAAAGGATGCTTCTTAAGCTCCTCATACGCAACAGTTTTTAGCCTTCCCCCCTTTAACAAAATGTTTCTGTCGTTGAATGGATCAGCTGAAATAAATTTAACCAATGCTTCAACAAAAGCTGCTTGGGTAAGAGGCTCCTTTTTACGGCCAGGTGTCGCAGTTCCCAATCGTTTTATTCTCAAATATAACGGACTTGATTTTTCTTTATCTAAGGCCACGGCGACATGATGGCAAGTTTTAAGAGGATTTCTTTTTTTTGAAAGTTCCGAAAGATCATATACTAAGCTTTTACTTACTTTTGTCTGAGCCAGGTTTACCGTGGCAAAAATATTGGCCTGCTCAGGAATGTCGGCGCCTATAAATATCGATAGATTAATTTCGAACATTAAATCGTCATAGATCGGATCCCAATTTCCATCATCATCCATGAATGAAGCAATTCTATGCTGTCCATCAATTACTTTTGCTATCTTTTCATATGGAATTGATTCTTCATCTGATTCGTTTTCTGAATTGAAAGAAGAAAATGTTAGCAATTGTGTTCCATCTTCGTATTCTGCGCAACGCTCATCAATAGCAACAATCACTGCCGTAGGAAAAGTCGCGTCAGGGGATAGAATATATTTTTTTAGATCCTTTATTCTTTTTTTGCTAACCGGCCTTTGAATTCCCAAATATTTTTCAACATCACGTTGATCTTTCGCCAATCTTCTCACATCAGCAAATGAAATTTCAACCAAATCTTTAGCCTGAATAGAAGCTGTATAAAATTCGCCAATTGGCTGCGAAATCTTAAGAGCTTTTAATGTTATTTTCTTTGACATTATTAATTGGCCCCTGATTTATTTAGACGACCAGCAAATTCGTCTAGAAATTCATTTTCATCTTCCCTGTTTTTTGAAACCAAATTACTACCATCATTTGATCCGTCAAGTATTGATAAATACCAGCAAAATAAGGCGAAAGCATAGACATAAAATTCAAAGCCAGGAATTAAATGATATAAAAATATAGTTTCAATATCATTATTTAATATTGTTGCACTATAGGTTGAAGCCGTTAAAAGTAATACTATAATAGACACAAAAAATAACAATGTATATCCCGAAAATAGTTCTCTAAATGTTTCTGCCATTTTCAATCGACTCATTTTATCGATCTCAACAGCCCTATATTTTTCAAAAATTATAAATAGCATTGGTGAAAGAAATGATGCGGCGTAAACAAATAGTGTAGAAGGGTAAAATGAATTACATATCCTTTCCCAGAATTCATATTCAATTGCTTCTGTGCCTATGGGGGCATTTGAGTATAGTATTGACCATAGAACTGGCC
>JAQBFG010000173.1:0-3278 GCA_032123495.1 Candidatus Zixiibacteriota bacterium
CAATACTCACAAAAAAGGCATCATCGGTGGCTTTTTCAAAGCGACTGGAATTAAAAACCGGATGGTTCCATCTCGGCAAACCGTTTAAAGCCAACATCCCAAGCAGAGCGGTAAATGCCGATAGTAAAATACCAATCGCAAAGGTAACTGGAACATAAGCCTGAAAACTGAACAACGGTTTACCAGAGATTACCAGCGGGTAATCGATTGTTGATGTCCACCATTGCAAAGCCAGGGCGCTTGAGGTTCCAATTATCGCCGAAATACCTATCAACCATCCCAGTGATGATCGCTGCAAGCCCATTGCTTTATCCATACCGTGAATCGGAAAAGGTGAATGACAATCAAATTTGGTATATTCCGATTCCCGCAGTTTGTTGGCCGCTTCCATCAGTTCATGCGGATTTGAAAATTTCGCCAATGCACCAACAGTTATCAATTTATTATCATTCATGGCTGCCTCCCGGATTGTGGTGCGGGTCAGCTTCCGGTAGAACGCCTTTGACTTCCGACATCGAGATCATCGGTAAATGCCTGATAAAGAGCAAAAACAGTGTAAAAAACAGACCGAAAGAACCTACAAATGTCATAATATCCCAGATCGTCGGACTAAAATAATCCCAGTTAGCCGGGAGAAAATCGCGGGATAGCGAGGTCACCACAATCACAAACCGTTCAAACCACATCCCGATATTTATAAAAATCGACGCAACAAACATCACCGGCACTGCTCGTCTTAACTTTTTGAACCAGAAAAGCTGCGGAACAAAAACGTTGCATGAAATCATGATCCAATAGGCCCAGGCATAATTCCCAAAAGCTCTGTTAACAAAAGCAAACTGCTCATAAATATTCCCGCTGTACCAGGCAATAAAAAATTCCATTGAATATGCATATCCAACCATCATTCCGGTCAGCAGCATGATTTTATTAATTTTTTCCAGATGATTGATCGTTATCAGATTTTCCAATCCAAATATCTTACGGGCAATGATCGAAAGAGTCATAACCATCGCAAATCCGGAGAAAATAGCTCCAGCAACAAAGTATGGTGGAAATATCGTCGTGTGCCAGCCGGGCAGGATCGATACCGCGAAGTCGGTACTGACCACACTATGCACCGAAAGAACCAGCGGAGTCGAGATTCCGGCCAAAATCAAATAAGCCAACTCATAATGCCGCCACTGCCTGTTACCGCCACGCCATCCGACTGCAAAAACCCCGAAAACAATCTTTTTAATTTTAGTCTTAGCGCGATCTCTTAATGTCGCCAGATCAGGAATAAGCCCGGTGTACCAAAATAAAAGCGATGCGGTAAAATATGTCCCAACGGCAAAAACGTCCCACAATAATGGAGAACGGAAATTCGGCCAGAGATTCATCTGATTTGGCAGCGGGAACATATAATAAGCGATCCATATCCGTCCGACATGAATACCGGGGAAAATCAAGGCGCACGAAACGGCAAAAAGAGTCATTGCCTCGGCAAAACGGTTGATCGATGTCCGCCATCTTTGTCTTAATAAAAATAAAATCGCCGAGATCAGCGTGCCAGCATGTCCAATACCGACCCACCAGACAAAATTGATAATCGCCCAACCCCATCCAACCGGATTGTTTAATCCCCAAATACCGGTCCCTTCCCAAATGAGAAATCCGATTGAACCGGCCAGAATCATCAGTAGTGATAGAGCCGCCCCAAAAGCAAGCCACCAGACTGGCGGTGTTTTCTTTTCGATAACACCTACTATTTTTTCGGTAATAGAATTAAAGGTCTGCCCGCCGGTAAGCATCGGTTCATCTTCGTACTGAGCCGCTATATTTTCAACAGGTTTGTTCACTCTATCCTTTATTTAATTTGGCATTATAGTTTCTGATTTTGGCTAAATATGAATTACGCGGGCGAACATTCAGCTCCGCCAGCAAGGCATAATTTCTATCTATTTTTTTCGCCATGGCAACCACTGATTCCTGCTCATTTATATTTCCAAATTTAATGGCGCCGGTTGGGCAAGCCTGCTGACAGGCTGCCTGAAAATCACCATCAACGACCAAACGGCCTTCTTTTTTGGCGATTCGTTTTGCCTTTTTTATCCGCTGGAGACAGAAACTGCATTTTTCCATCACGCCACGTGATCGCACGGTAACATCCGGATTCTGCGCCATTTTTGTTACTTCGGGAAGATCCTTGGTATAATTAAAAAAGTTAAATTTACGCACTTTATAAGGACAATTATTGGAGCAGTATCTGGTTCCGATGCAACGATTGTAGGTCATGTTGTTGAGACCTTCTTCATCATGCGTCGTTGCTGCTACCGGACAAACCTGCTCGCACGGTGCATTTTCACAATGCTGGCAGGTTACCGGCATTATCACCAGATTGGGATTGTCCATATCACCTTCAAAATAGCGATCATTACGCATCCAGTGCATCTCCCGGCCATTACCAACCTGCTCTTTACCGACAATCGGGATATTGTTTTCGCTCTGACAGGCAATAGTACAGATTCCGCAACCGATACAGGCATTGAGATCGATCACCATCCCCCACTGATAACCTTTACTGTAATCATAATCGGGATAAATCGATTTTAATGGCGGATGTTCCACCATCTCTCGGGCAAACTCAGGATTATTTTTGTATTCATCTAATGATGCCTCGCGGAAAATCGGACGTCCCTCCATCCGGTTATGATCCTGAGTATTTGACATTTTATATTTCTGTTCAGTCTTGGTCAGTTCGACATTGTCGGCAATATACATATTATCAGAAAAACGCAGTTGATAACAGTTTACTCCTATATCATCGGCGATCCTACCAGCATTTTTCCGGCCATAGCCCAAAGATAAACTGATTGAATTGTCGGCGTATCCGGGAACAATCCAAACAGGCGTTTGAAGCGTCCGACCATTAATGGACAGCTCAATTACATCGCCATTTTCAAGATCAAATTTTTTGGCGGTCGCAACACTCATTACAGCGGTATTATCCCAGACCAGTTTGGTGATCGGATCTGGCAGTTCCATCAACCAGCCATTATTGGCAAAACGCCCATCATATAGATTTGATGGTCTGAAAACAACTTCCAGCTTATCTGAGGCAATATTATCAAACTCTGGCAGACTAGCCCCCATAATGAGGCGATCCGGTTTATATGTTGTATTTCTGCTTTCATTAAGTCCATCGTGAAGAACCTTGCGCCAGCCTTTTTCAAAATCACCATCAACAAATTTGCCCCAGGTTGATTTAACCTTTTCATATGCATTACCGGAATCAC
>JAQBFG010000174.1:0-10580 GCA_032123495.1 Candidatus Zixiibacteriota bacterium
CATCCATGTACAGAAAGGTATGGAGACAAATCAAGTGTGTCTTGGTAGGAAAATTGTTTTGCTATAGTGAAATTATCAGGATATATTTAGAATTCCCCACCCAATGGGTGGGATACAAATTGGGTGAAATATATATTTGTATGAGTGATATCAATAAGAAATGTCTTTGGTGCGAGAATGAGACGAAATTGAGCAAGACACATATCTTTCCTTATGTCTTAGGTGGAAGAGCTTGGCGTTATATTGCTTGCAAAAAATGTAATAATTATTTTGGTGACCATGTTGAATCAGAAATATTGAAAAATAGTGTATTTACGGCGGCACTAAAAAAATTAGACCTCAAAGATTCACAAGAAGCATATAGACATGCCGAGAGAATTGATTCATCTACAGGCAATCCAATTATATTTGTGGGAGATAATGCACAAGTCGAGCCTCATATAGTATCGGAAAATCACTTTCGTGCCAATTTAAAAGATCTGGAGAAATATATAAGTCGCCAGCTTGATAAATTACAGAGGAAATTTCCTAATGAAGAATTAAGAAAAATTGAATTGGACAGTAATATTACGCAATATGAAATTGGTGATCAGATAATTGAAGTTACCAAACATCCCCAAAAGCAGGCGACTATAAAGATAAATGGATTAACTAGGTATCCTGGTGTCGATTTAGTTTGCAAAATTGTTTTGGAAATGGCTTCAGTATTGGATGTTGATTCAGAGCCAATTTTCAAAAACTTCAAGAACGAATTTGTTAAAGTGAAACAATCAAACAATAAAAATGAAGTACTCTTTGAAAAAGATAAACTTGATAAATTATTTATTCCAACGGTCTATCCTGAATATGATCAGATAGAAAACAAGGAAAAATATGATTATAAGCCATATCATGTGATTACATTCTGGATTACCAGTAATGATAATTTATATGCTGAAGTATCCTTTTTTGATGCCATAAAATGCGCCTTAATACTTGGTAAAACTTCTGATGATGAGCGAGAAATTATTGAAAAAATTTGTTTAAATGTATATAAATTCGGCCCGGATGAGCCAGGCTATGATACGCAAGAAACAAGTCAATCCAATTATACTGAAGAAGAAAAAGAAATTATTGCTTATAATGGCAAAATCATTGATAATATTTTGGAATCCTTTAACAATTAAAAGTCTGAATTTTGATTTATATTTATTCTTCCTTCTCCACCAATGAAAATCCTGATAATGCCACACGGAAGAAGTGGTTGGCTTCGGGATAGTACAGTCGGTCGGTAATATCCATCTGGTAAACAATTATTTCATCACCGGCCGGGATATAACCGACAAAACATAAATCATATAAACCACCCGGGTCGGCAGTTTCATAGTACAAAACAGATTGTTTGGATTCAGTTAAAACCGAATCGGTTTTCTTAAAAACTATTTTAGGATTCTCTTTGAGATACGCCAATGAATCGGCAGTGATAAATTTCTCATAAGAATATTCTTTTGTCCCGAATATCCAGATATAAATAATCAAACCAGAATTGTAATATTCGCTGGTGTCAGGAAAAAGTGCGGCGCTGTAATTATCAAGCCGGGCATTATCGATATCGAATTTCCACCCAATCGGGGCGTTGAAGCGACAAAGATACTCATCGCTTTCGTAATAGATATAATCAGGTTTTGTCTCTTTCTGTTCATCCTGCGCGAAGGTAAAGGCGGGGTGGATGATAATAATTGCAAATATTATATATAATAATAATTTCATTTGGTTAAATATATGAATAACCATTATAATCTCAATGCTTATTTTTGTGGGCAAATCGGCTAACCCACAGCAAGCTGTGGGGCACCCAAACTATGATACAATGCTTAATGATAAGTTAGTCATTAGCTTAAGAAACAAAATATTTTATCAAATTTATTGCCTGTGAACGACTTTTAACGTATATTGTTCATTCTATGTGACAGATATTCTGTCATAAAGAAAGTTGAAAACATACTTAGTAAGTCTATAAGATGAGGTAGTTTATGGGAAAAGTTGGAATTGTCGGATATGGATGTCATCTTCCACGACATCGTATCAAGGTAGAGGAGATCGCCAAAGTTTGGGGAGCCGATGCGCCAAGCTATAAAAAGGGTCTGATGCTCCGAGAAAAATCGGTCCCGCCACCCGATTGCGACACAATTACGCTGTCGGTCGAAGCGACCAAAAATGCGCTCAGAAGAGCCGGTGGAATCAACACTGCCGAAATCGGCGCTATCTATATCGGTTCGGAATCACATCCATACGCGGTTAAGCCATCTGGTGTGACGGTCGCCGAGGCGATTGGTGCCACCCCGAATATTCATTGTGCCGATTTTGAGTTTGCCTGCAAGGCGGGATCGGAAGCGATGTTTGTCTGTCTTGGTCTGGTCAAAGCTGGCGAAGTTAAATATGGTTTGGCAATCGGTGGGGATACCTCACAGGGTGCGCCGGGTGATGCACTTGAATATTCAGCGGCGGCTGGTGCGGCTGCTTTTATTATGGGCACCGAAAATCTGGTGGCCGAGTCGATCGATACCTTTTCGTATATGACCGATACCCCGGATTTCTGGCGCCGTGAGTACGAGTTTTATCCGCAGCATGCCGGACGATACACCGGTGAACCGGCATATTTTAAACATACCTGCGGTGCCGCCGAAGGAATGATGAAAAAAGTCGGGATGAAACCATCCGATTTCACTTATGCCGTCTTTCATCAGCCAAACGGCAAATTCCCGCAACGCGCAGGAAAGATGCTGGGCTTCACCAAAGAGCAGATGGAACCGGGATGGTTATCACCGACTCTCGGCAACACCTATTCAGGCGCTTCACCGATTGGTCTGACCTCAACACTTGATGTCGCCAAACCGGGCGACACGATATTGATGGTCTCGTACGGTTCCGGTTCCGGTTCAGACGGATTTGTCTGGAAAGTTACCGATCGTATTGATGAAGTTAGAGATAAAGCAGTCAGGACGAGAAAACTTCTCGATGAAAACCTGATCTATATAGATTATGGAACCTACGCCAAATTCCGGCATAAAATCAAGAAGAACGCTTAGGAGGATTTGCAATGAGAGATGTTGCAGTAGTCGGCGTAGGTATGACCAAATTTGGAGAGATCTGGGATAGCTCCCTACGCGATTTATATGTTGAAGCGGCGCTCGGTGCGATTGAAAACTCCGGCGTCGATCATATTGACTCAATGATCATCGGATGTATGTCCGGTGGTCTCTTTGTCGGTCAGGAACATCTGGGCTCGATGTTGGCCGATTATCTTGGTATTAAACATCTTCCGGCCAGCCGGGTCGAATCGGCCTGCGCCTCAGGTGGCCTTGCTTTTCGTCATGCCCTTATCGAGGTTGCCTCGGGGATGTCGGATATCGTGATGGCCGGTGGTGTTGAGAAGATGAACGATATTTCCGGTGATGGAGCCACTTTTGCACTGGCTACCGCCGCCGATCAGGAATATGAAGTATTTCATGGCGCCACTTTCCCGGGACTGTATGCCCTGATGGCTGTTGCTCACATGGAGAAATACGGTACAACCCGCGATATGCTCGCCGCCGTTGCGGTGAAGAATCATGATAACGGTGCGCTGAATCCGAATGCTCAGTATCCTTTTAAGATAACGATGGATACTGTGAAATCATCGGTGATGATTGCCGATCCGCTGCGGATTCTGGACTGCTCGCCGATTACCGATGGTGCCGCGGCAGTGATATTAACGACCGTTGATATCGCCAAAAAACTTGGCAAACCATATGTTAAAATTACCGGTTCCGGTCACGCCACCGATACGATTGCTTTGCATTCGCGCGATGACATGACTACTATCAAGGCAACAACTGTTGCCGCAGATAAGGCTCTCAAGATGGCCGGTAAGACGATCAAAGATGTCAATTTTGCCGAAGTGCATGATTGTTTCACGATTGCCGAGTTGGTTGTGATGGAATCATTGGGGCTCTATGCACCTGGTAAGGCTGGTGAAGCTGTTCTTAATGGTGAGACGGCACTTAACGGTAAGTTCCCGATTAATACTTCCGGTGGTTTGAAATCAAAAGGTCATCCGGTTGGTGCAACCGGTGTGGCGCAGATCGTTGAAATATTCAAACAGCTTACCGGTGTTGCAGAAAACGGCCGCCAACTTAAAAGTAATCCGAAAGTTGGTTTGGCTCAAAACATGGGTGGTTCCGGTGGTTCCTCGCTGGTCCATATACTGGAGGTGGCCTGATGTATTCAGCACGTGATTGGAGAGAATATCCGCGCCGCTACCGTCTGGAAGCCGGCAAATGTAAAAAATGCGGGAAAATTGAATTCCCGACACGTCTGGTCTGCTCTAAATGTGGAGCCAGAGAATTTGAAACCGAGATGTTGCCCGATACCGGGAAAGTTTTGACCTATACTGTCATCAGAACGGCACCGTCGCAGTTCACCGATATCGCGCCTTATGCAATTGCTATTGCTGAGTTGACCAACGGTGTGAAACTGACGGCCCAGCTGGTTGACTGTGATGTTGATAAGATCAAAGTCGGGGATGAAGTTCGGATCGAGTTCCGTCGTGTCCAGACTGATGCACATTCCGGTATTCTTAGTTACGGTTATAAGTTTGTACCTAAGTGGTACTAGTATAAACTAACTCAAAATGCAGGCGAAAGGTAACTCTTTCGTCTGCTTGATATATTCATATTTACTCTGGGATTGGGTTAGATGTTTAAAATTGAATCCAAAATTAGTACTTCATCTGAGCTTTTCAAAGAAAATTACGCCCGCAACAAAGAGCTTCATCTTGAGCTCAAAGAAAAATTGGATACGGTCAAAGTCGGCGGATCCGAAAAAGCGCGTAAGATACATCAGGATCGAGGGAAACTTCCGACCCGAGAACGGGTCGGTTTATTGTTTGACAAGAATACACCATTTCTGGAACTGTCTTCACTGGCGGCA
Organism: Candidatus Zixiibacteriota bacterium; assembly: GCA_032123495.1. Taxonomy (GTDB): domain Bacteria; phylum Zixibacteria; class MSB-5A5; order GN15; family PGXB01; genus JAAERC01. The sequence continues at coordinate 4,951 of JAQBFG010000174.1, forward strand.
AACGGTGTCTATGATGATTCACCTCCGGCGGCCGGGTTGATTACCGGGATCGGGGTGGTGCATGGCCGCGAGGTGATGGTTATCGCCAATGATGCGACCGTTAAGGGTGGAACCTATTACCCTGAGACGATTCTCAAACATGCGCGGGCGCAGCGGATTGCCGAGGATAATCATCTGCCGTGTGTTTATCTGGTTGATTCGGGTGGAATATTTTTACCATTGCAATCGGGTGTATTTCCTGATAAGGATCATTTTGGCCGGATCTTTTATAATCAGGCAAGAATGTCCGCAAAAGGTATTCCTCAGATTTCTGCGGTGCTAGGTTCATGCACAGCAGGAGGGGCGTATCTTCCGGCGATGTCGGATGAAACGATAATTGTGCGAAAGCAGGGAACAATATTTATCGGTGGTCCGCCATTGGTGAAAGCTGCAACCGGTGAGGTTGTATCGGCCGAGGATCTTGGTGGCGCCGATGTGCACTGTCGGACATCAGGTGTGGCCGATCATTATGCCCAAAATGACAAACATGCTTTGTCTATTTGCCGCAATATCATTGAGAATCTCAATCGCCCTGATAAATTTGAATTGGAGATGGGCGAAGTAGAAGAACCTGCCTATGATGCCGATGAGCTTTATGGTGTCGTGCCGCACGATGTTAAAAAGCAGTATGATATTCGGGAATTGATTGCAAGAATAGTTGATGGATCAAAATTCCATGAGTTTAAAGAGCTGTATGGTGCGACCCTTGTTTGCGGATTTGCAAAGATCATGGGTTACCCGGTTGGTATTCTTGGTAACAACGGCGTCCTGTTTTCGGAATCATCTTTGAAGGGTGCGCATTTTATTGAATTGTGCACTATCAGGAAAATTCCGCTCTTATTCTTGCAGAATATTACCGGATTTATGGTCGGTCGACAGTACGAAGCAGGTGGTATCGCTCGTGATGGTGCCAAACTGGTGCATGCGGTGGCAAACGCTCAAGTGCCGAAATTCACCGTCATGGTTGGTGGTTCTTATGGTGCAGGGAATTACGCAATGTGCGGTCGCGGCTATTTCCCTCGTTTGTTATGGATGTGGCCTAACGCAAAAATCTGTGTTATGGGCGGTGAGCAGTCAGCTGATGTCCTGGCGACGGTCAAGATCAAACGTCTGGAAAAAGAAGGCAAGAAACTGACGCAGGATGAGATCAATGCTATCAGGCAACCGATTGTCGATAAATATGAGTCAGAATCGACACCCTATTATTCAACGGCACGGCTCTGGGACGATGGTATTATCGGAATGACCGAAACCCGCGAAGCAATTGCGCTTGGTATTGCGATGTCGCTCAATCAGCCGATACCGGACCAGAAGTATGGCGTGTTCAGGATGTAATATGAGCTATAGTACAATAAAATATAAGATAGAAAATGATGTTGCCTTTATAAGTTTTTGTCGGCCGGAAGTCCATAATGCTTTCAACGGTGATTTGATATATGAGATGACCGATCTGTTCAACAAACTTGAAGAAGAAAAATCTCTTCGGGTGGTTGTCTTGACTGGAGAAGGCAAATCATTTTGCGCCGGAGCCGATCTTAATTGGATGAAAAAAGTGATTACCCAATCATTCGAGGAGAATCTGAAAGAGTCGAACGATCTGGCCGGTCTTTTTAATAAGATCTATAATTTCCGGTGTCCGGTTATTGGTCGTATCAATGGTGCTGCCATTGGTGGGGGAGTAGGATTTGTGGCGGTCTGTGATATTGCTATTGCGGCCGAATCGGCCAAGTTTTCCTTTTCTGAGGTAAAAATCGGTTTGGTGCCGGCCTGCATCGGTCCTTATGTCATTAATAAAATCGGTGAGGGTAAGGCTCGCGAGTTTTTTATCACCGGCGAACGGATGCAAGGGAGGAAGGCGTACGAGATCGGACTGGTCAATGACTGTGTTGAATACGACGAACTTGATGAGGCCATAAATAAGATTATTGACGTCATCAAAACATCCGGTCCCGAGGCGGTCGCAGTGGCCAAACAATTATGTTCATCGGTGCCGAATATGTCCCCCGATGATTACAAACCGTTTACCGCCGAGATGATCGCTAAATTAAGAGTATCTGATGAGGGTCAGGAAGGAATGAATGCCTTTCTTGAAAAACGCAAACCAAAATGGTCAAACTAGAAAATATGTCAAAAAAACTGTTTAATAAAATATTGGTTTCCAACCGCGGCGAAATTGCAGTGCGGGTAATCAATGCCTGCCGTTTGCTCGGCGTTCCGACTTTGGCAATATATTCCACTGCTGATAAAGATGCGGTGCATGTAAAAGCTGCCGATGAAGCGGTTGAAATCGGTCCTCCTCCGCCAAGAGAATCATATCTTAATATTGATAAAATCATTCAGACCGCTTTAGAAAATAAATGCGACGCGATTCATCCGGGATACGGTTTTCTTGCTGAGAATCCGGATTTCCCTGATAAATGCAAAGAAGCCGGAGTCACTTTTATTGGCCCCTCCGGCGAATCAATGCGTTTGATGGGGAATAAAGTTCAAGCACGGATTAAAATGTCTGGTGCCGGAGTGCCGCTTATTCCCGGAATGAAAGCAGCCGGGGCAACTATCGAAGAGTTTGAAAAAGCTGCTGATGAGGCCGGTTATCCGGTTTTGATTAAAGCTGCTGCCGGTGGTGGCGGTAAGGGGATGCGGGTTGTCAAAGAGAAAAAAGATTTAAAAGAATCGGTTGAAGCGGCGAAACGTGAGGCCAAGAATGCGTTCAACGATGACACTGTTTATCTCGAAAAATATATTGAAGACCCCAGGCATATTGAATTTCAGGTACTGGCCGACACACATGGCAATGTTATTCATCTGTATGAACGGGAATGTTCAATTCAAAGAAGGCATCAGAAGATAATCGAAGAGACACCTTCGATAGCAGTCACTCCTGAGATTCGCAGACAGATGGGTGAGGCAGCCGTCAAAGTAACTCAGGCGGCCGATTATGTTAACGCTGGAACAATCGAGTTTCTGCTTGATAAAAATGGCGGGTTTTATTTTCTCGAAATGAATACTCGTGTCCAGGTGGAACATCCGGTTACCGAGATGGTTACCGGTGTCGACCTTGTTGCCGAGCAGATAAAAATTGCGGCAGGAGAGAAAATCTCAGAGTCGGCGATGAATGCAGTACAAACCGGCCATTCAATTGAGTGCCGTATTTATGCCGAAGATGCCGAAAATGGTTTTCTGCCGTCATCGGGGAAAATACTTTTTTATAATGAGCCAGCCGGACCGGGCATAAGAGTTGATACCGGTGTTACCGGCGGGACAGTTGTTGGGGTCGAGTACGATCCGATTCTGGCCAAGCTGATCGTGTTTGCACCTGACCGTGATCTGGCCATATCAAAAATGATCAATGCTTTAAAAGATTATAAAATTCTGGGAATTAAAACTTCGCGGAAATTTATGATCGATGTCCTGGCGCATCCCGAATTTAAAGCCGGTCGAACCTATACCGATTTTATCGACCGCAATATGGGCGACCGGGAAGAAGAAGCTAATTTGGCGGAGTTAGCGGCAGCTATCTCTTCGGCGGCGATGATGACCAAACCGGCACTCTCAACAGCCGGTTACGGATTAAAACAGACTCGTCTGTCGCCGTGGCAGACAATCGGCGCCTGGGAAATCGGCATGAGGATATCAAAATGATAAATGAATTTCTGTATAAAGACGAACTGATTGAGACCTCAGTCGAGCCAAAAGACGGCAGAGTCGAAGTTTCGGTTAATGGCAATTTATATTCGATTATTCCTGCGGGTGCCAATAGATTTTCCGTTGATATTAATGGCAAAAAGAAAACTGCTTGTTGTATAATCAAAGATAATAAATCTTATGTTGATATTGATGGCGTTTTGCTGGAGTTAATAATCCCTTCAGAGGATGGTGCCAATGCCGGCGGCGGTGCCGGTGTTGGAGAGAAAGATAAAGTGTATGCACCGATGCCGGGGAAAATTGTGAAGCTATTGGTTAAAGAAGGGGATGAGGTCACGGCAAAACAACCGCTGGTGATTGTGGAGGCGATGAAAATGGAAAATCAGGTTAATTCACCATCGGATGGCAAAGTCAAAAAAATCAATTTTGCCGATGGTGATCAAGTCGATACCGACACCCCGATAATCGAACTTGAAATAGCAGAGTAAATTTATATTTTCATGCAATAAAAAAAGCCGGATCAAATCGACCCGGCTTATTGCTACAAGATGTTAATTCTTATGTTGTTTTTATCGACTTTTTATTCACCGAGATTAAATTTAATTCCAGCAAAAATCGGCAGATGACTGGTTGATGCGCCTTCGGTCGAGATAATGGTGTATTTTGCTTCAACCCATAGTGCCATTTTGGGTGACATTTCATACTGAAATCCGGCGCCAAAACCAAAAGTGAGATCTGTCTCTGATTCACCTTCAGGTACGGCAACAGGTGCAGTAATTTCCTTGACTTTTACGCTCGACATCCCAATTCCACCAAGAAGGTATGGGGCAAAGGCTGATTCATCGGCATTATTGGCCATAGGATAAAAATGAACATCAGCACCAAAGGAAATAGCGATAAAATCTCCACCTTCGATAACATCTGAGTCAACCGGGAAAGTATTGTAGAACACTTTTCCCACAACTTCAAATTGCGGTGTGACTGGATAGCCAAATCCGCCACCAAATCCAAATCCCATTTTATAGAAATCGGCCCAATCGCCCATTGGCATTGAAACGCCGCCGCCGGCATAAATGGCTGGCCCTGCAGCTGATGCGCCGGTCGCCAATACCAGGATTAAGAGTGTTGTTAACAAACCTTTTTTCATTTGTTCTCCCTTCTTTAGGTTTTCGTCCTTGAAATCCATCTTCGGATTCCTTTTCCTTTTCTTTCGCGACAAATAAAAAGTATTGTTAAATTCTTGTCAACAAAAAACAATGCATTCTTTTATAACAATTTTGTAAAGCTACCCTTGATTGAATGGAGATAAGATACTAAATAACAGAGAATTCGGTGTTCCGATAAAAAGTTTATAACTCAAAGTTGGATTTCTGTGGAATCTGTGAGCGAATTGTCAAAGTGGCTAAAAAAATTTATTGGCGCCAAAGATCGTATTAACGACAATGATACTTCGGAATCATAAATTAAATAAAAATCTTATCATGCAACTCTTGATTTAAGCAAGATAATTGCTTAGATTACTTGACTTTCTGGAATATATAAAAAAACGGAGGACTATATGACAGATATGAATCAGGCTTACATAGTATCGGCATGCCGAAGCGGTATCGGGAACTTTCTTGGCGGATTGTCCAAATTCACCGCCACTGAGCTGGGTGCGATGGCTATCAAAGAGGCTGTTAAGCGCTCTGGTGTAGATGTTGCAAAAATCGAAGAAGTTATTATGGGACAGGTCGTTCAGGCTGGCAGCGGACAAGCTCCGGCTCGTCAAGCTGCAATTCATGGCGGTATACCGCCGCAGGTTGCTGCTCTGACAATCAACAAAGTGTGTGGTTCTGGTTTAAAAGCGGTGATGTTGGCGGCTCAGTCAATTAAAGCAGGCGATCAGGATTGTATTGTTGCCGGCGGGATGGAGTCGATGTCGGGGACACCATATGTGCTTCATG
>JAQBFG010000175.1:0-13139 GCA_032123495.1 Candidatus Zixiibacteriota bacterium
AAAACGCTTAAAACGACCAGCCAATCAGATGCGATTGAATATGCCAAAGTTATTAATGTTGTTTTGGAAGAGACTTCCAAAGGTCTGAATTTAATACTTCAGGCACCCAACCCAGCTCCCTGGTCGGGAACGGATAACTCCGGAGTTATCAATGGCGAGCTACAAATTCCGAAAGATTCCAAAATCATCATCGATGCCCAATATTTTGATTTGAATATAACCGGACCATTTAAGGTAGTGGAAAATAAATCTTCTTTTGGGCGGGCCGAGGTCGAAAATATTACAGAGCTTTTATATCTGGCGACGTCCAATCAGGACATTATTGCCAATAATATATCCGGTGAAATATACCTGACCACCAGCCATGCCGATATCAAAGTGACTGATGTTATTACGTCTGGAAAACTGGCATCTATAATAAATGAGAACGGCAGTATTAACGGCGAAAATCTGTCAGGTGTCTTTGACATAAAAAACAGTTTTGGACGAATCAGACTTAGTGATTTGACCTTAGTTTCAGAAAGAAGTCGAATTTCAGGAAGTTATAGCCCGATTAATCTCAGAATTAACAGTATCAACAATGCCGGGCTAACCGTTCGTAATACCAATGAAGATATTAAAATTTTTGTTCCCGAATCTCTTGCAGCGGAGTTTTCACTTCGTGTCGATAATAATGGTGAAATAGATATAGAGGGGTTGGAAATTAAACCGATGCTGGTCGAAAATAGTCGACTTGATTTTGAGACAGGAACAGGCGGTCAAAAAATAAGGATGTCGATTCGCGGCGAAGGAAATATTAGTGTCAGAGGAAACTGAGAGTAACATGATCAATAGCTTAAAACAAACATTCTTCGGATGTATGGCGCTGGCAGTTTTGTTATTATCTGCTTCAAATCTTTTTGGCGGAATAAGAATAAAGGAGCCGGAAACTGTTTATTATCATCGTTTTGCTTCGGCCGTATCCGGTCCTGAAGCGATCTGGGTCAACCCGGCTGGATTAGGTTTGAACAAAAAGCTCAATATTCAATATATTGCCAGATTTTACGATGGCGATTTTACCGGCGACTGGGGAAGCGTCATGAGCGGTGATGGAATCGGTATTTCATATCGATCGGTCGAAAATTTTGAAGGCGGCCACTATAATGAATATATTTATGGCGCCGGTTTCGGGGTTAGCGGCGGACTGTTTGTGGGTGGATCATATCGTTATATCAAAAAAGGATTTGAGTATTTAAATAAGAGACATTTTTGGAATATCGGTTTTATTTACAGCAATCATCCGCAGTTCAGATTGGCGGCAGTTTATTCGAATCTGAATCGAAGCGAAGCCGATGGTGAAAAAACCGATTTAAAACAGCTTTATGCAGTATCTTACAATACAGTGGATCATAAATTTACCATTTCCGTTGAAATGTCACTGTTTTCGAATCAGAGTCTGTCTGGTGCCAAATATAATTATGGGATTGATTGGCAGGTCAAACCAAATATTAAAATCTATGCCAATTATAACAATGATAAATATTATCAAATAGGTTTTAAACTTGACCTGAAAAATTACTTTTTTGGAACTCAAAGCCGGGGCGAAGCCGAGAATAACAAACACCTGGGGACTTCGGTTTATACCGGGTATGTGAAATCGTTAACGAGACAATAAAGATTATTTATTTCATGAGTACAAATTAAAAGCCCCGGATTTATCCGGGGCTTTTTTCTAAATATCAGTAAATTCTATTGTATGACATCAATATCGCTTGTTACCGCCTGCGTGTAACCGACATTTTCCTGATTCCAGCCGGTTCTTTGGAATATCTGAATAGTTGGTGACATCGGTGGCAATTTGCTTGGATCATCGAGATCAGTATCATATGACCAATCTCGATTTGGCGGGGAATAATACGAACCGCCCCATGTCCCTGTCGCCTGCAATGAGTTCCAAAGATTAACAAATGAGCCGGAATATTTGAAGGTTACATCTGTCCATTCTTCCAGAAAACGAGGCAAGTTTTCAAGACCTCCGTTATAATTTGCATCAGTGCTATTTGTGTTTCCGGTCATAATGGCGGCGTTTACCGTGGTTTTGGTTGCTTTACGCTGGTCTTTATCCAATGTGGAGAAGGCATCATCCCAGCTGTTTGAGAGAAATGTCACCGCATCCCCGGCAATAGATGCAGGCTGTTTATTGATTGAATTAAAATCGCCCTGAACATAAACCGGGTTTTCGCTATAAAACGACAGCGGGTGACCTATAGCGGCACTATTCACCAGTCGGCTGGCGTTAAAGCCTGACCGCGAATCAGAAAAATAGATTACGCCATTGGAGGGAAAATAGGCGCTACTGGATAATTTTGCGATATCAATTTCGGTTGCATTAACATTATCCCCTTCACGGCCGTCATAAAATGTAGTCGAGGTAACAGCTCCGACGGGAAGAAAGGCGTTAATCGTTGTCCAGACAGCTCCAATTTTTACCTGAACGGATCCGTCAATTATTTTCATTCCAGCCTTATTTTCATAAGAATCTTCATTGCCCGATGCCCGTTCGATCAACTTATGCGGATCATCTTCGTTCGTGAGCGGCAAATTTAATGCTTCCTGTCCAAAAGCTGCATCCTGAACCTTTCCACCCCATCTGGCTGAGGAGGAATCATACCAATTTGTGGATGCTGACGATAAAAATGAGTTATCATCATTTTTCATGTTTTGATATGTGCCTGAATTATCTTTTATAAAGACATCACCGGTCGATACGCCGCCGGCCCCTTTGCGGCCATGAAGAATATCTCCCGCGGCAGTAACATAACTATCGATATATAAATTGCTTCCCGCTTGCAGCCAAAGATTACTATTGGTATGGACGCGGCCGTTTAGAATCATATCCGGTCCCGGTCCAATTTCAAGATCGTTTTCATAGAACACGGCAAATTGAAATAAAGTAACCAACGCAACTTCAAATGACTGCGTTAGAGTCACCTGACCAGCGTCAATAAGCGAGGTGCCTATTGATTTAATGGTGTAGGTCTGCACCAGCGCATTTAGTCCGGCCAGGGTTCCCTGGCTAAGTTTACGCATCTCTGCGGCACCATCGGTTCCTGCGACATAGGCCGAGGTCGCATCGGATAGTTGTTCATTGCCAGCCGGGAATGTCGTGGGCGGTCCACCATTTTCCTCATAATAGGTCTGTATAGCAGCTGAAGCTTTTTCCAGGCCTGATTCGGCGGCATAAAAGGCCAGTGTTTCATTCATCTGATTTCCGGCGATAGATATCTCATCGTTGGCCAGCTTAACCGCCGCCACTCCGATCATGGTCAGCATGACCATCATCATGACGGCGATGAATGTCACCGAACCTTGAGAGTCCCTGATTTTTCTGATTATTTTCATCTCCATATATCCCTTTATTACAGAATGATATTTTATTATTGAGTAACGACTACATCTTCAATCGTAGACACATGCTCCATACTTTCCTGCTTCCAACCGGTTCGCTGGAATATCTGAATTGTCGGAGTTTCCGGAGGATGATTGGCCGGGTCGTCTAAGTCGGTATCATATGACCATTTACGGTTGGGAGCAGTGTAATATGTACCATACGACCAGGGATCAGTAGCTTGCACTGAGTTCCACAAATTGATTAGTGAACCTTTATAAACAAAATCTTTGCCGCTCCAGTTTTCAAGGAAGCGAGGCAGGTTTTCCAAACCACCATTATAATTTGAAGATGTCGATTCGGTGTTACCGGTCATAATTGAGGCATTAACAGTTGTTTTGGAGGCGACACGATTGCTTATACTTTGAGAAGATTTTGCATCATCCCAGTTATTTGATAAGAATGTAACTGCGTCGCCTATAATGGCAGCTGGCTTTTTATTCACAGTATTATAATCACCCTGAACGTACATAGGGTTTTCGCTGGCAATCGTTATCGCGCTGCCCAAATCGGAGGCATTAATTAGACGACTGCCGTCAAAGCTGGTTCTTGAATCGGACATATATAAGACACTGTTTGTCGGAAAGTACGGACTTGTTTTCAACTTTGATATATCAACATCGGTTGAATTTACCATTGTACCTTCGTGCAAATCGGTAAATGATGTATTGGTAATTGTCCCGGCCGGCAATAGTCCGCTGACATTGATCCAGACGGCACCTACCTTGGCTTCGGCAACTCCATCAATAATTCTTAAGGTCGCTTTGTTTTCATACGAATCAGGATTGCCGGCAGCGCGCTCAATAAGTTTATGAGGGTCGCCTACCGATGTTAACGGCAGATTAAGATCTTCCTGCCCGAAGGCGGCATCCTGAACTCTGCCACCCCACCGAGAATATGCGGTATCATACCAATTTGAACTTGCTGAAGTAAGAAAAGAGCCATCGCCGTTTTTCATATTCTGGTAGTTGCCGTCGGTATCTTTGATCATGATATCGCCATTATCGACACTGCCAGCGCCCTTGCGGCCATGTTTAATGTCTCCTGAACAGGTTACGTAACTGTCCATATAAAGAGTATTTCCGGATTGCAACCAGAGATCACCATTGGAGTGAACTCGCCCAAGCAGGGTCATATCCGGGCCTGGGGCGATTTCAAGATCATTGCCGTAAAAAACGGCAAACTGGAAAAGCGGTACAAGAGCGCATTCAAATACTTCACTTAGTGTTACCTGGCTATTATCAACACTGGAATATGCTGTCGATTTAATATCAAATGATTGGACCTGGGCGTTTAAACCAGCCAGAGTGCCCTTTGTAAGAACGCTTGATACAACGCCACCGTCTTTTGATGCAGCATATGCGGCGGCGCAATCATTCAATACTTGACTTCCGGATGGCATAATAAGCGGAGCGTGTCCGGTAATTTCATAATTATCCTGTAATGCCGCTGCCGCCTGTTCCAGACCTGCCTCAGCGGCGTAGAAGGTTATCGTTTGATTCATTTCATTTCCGGCTATTGTAACTTCATCGTTGGCCAGTTTTATTGAGGCAATACCAATCATGGTCAGCATCACCATCATCATGATGGCCACAAAAGCAACCATGCCGTTTTTGTTCTTAAGTATTTTCAACATCTTTTGCTCCTGTCTATAATAGATTTCGCAAATTGACTTTAGTAGAATATGTTCTGCGGCGATATGGTGCATCCGCAAAATCAATATCCGGCTTATCTGACCTGGCTGTTAAATCAATGAGGATCTCCCTGACATCTCCTGCAGCAGGAGGCACATTAACAACAAATCCACCCTTCATTGTATATCGAAATTGTAAATCTTCAATATTTTCAGCATACACCTGAGCTGATTGTCCGGGAAGCTGAAGCATCAAATTAGGATGCAGCGAATCTGATGTGTCAATAAAATACTTATATCGATTTAGTGATAATACAATGGCATCTTTGTCATAAGGTGTTGACAAAGGAGATGAACTATGCTGTATAACCGAAGAGCCTGCCTGAACATCAGATATAGTAAAAAACTCACCGCCTCCTGAATCAGGATGAAAGATATAGGCAAGCTGTCCATCATTGAAGCAGGAAATATCACTTCCGTCGCAGCGAAGATCGGCAGTGTTTGTTGCCATATCAAATGCAATCGGGGCGTTACATCCGTTTGAGGAAAAATTGATTATCAAAGTATCAGGATTGGTGTCATAAGCCTCAATAGCCTCGATTCCCAAAGGTAGTTCATGTCCGGCCATTCTTAACTGGCTGGAAAGTTCATCGATAGCCGCCCGGCCGTTCTGCTGAATATTGGTCACATCATCCTGAATCATCCAGTTTTTATGCTGGTTGATGTAAATCTCAAAGACTGAGGCGGTTACCAATCCGGCCAGAAACAGGCCGATCAGCATTTCTATCAACGACATACCGGCATTACTTTTTAATATTTTCACAAACGATTTCATTATTTCACCTGCCTAAATCTTTATATATTAAGATTCCTTAGATTTACTTTAGATGAATAAGTTCTGTGTCTATATGGATTATCCGGGAAATCAATATCTGGTTTTGAAGATCGTGCAGATATTTGAATTTCCACTTCTCGTATATTAGAGGCAATTACCGGATTGTCAGTTGTCGTTCCATTTTTCATTCGGTAAATAAATTGCAAATCATTAATATTTTCGGCATAGACCTGCGGTTTTTGAAGTGATACCTGCATCATTAGATTAGGATGCAGAGAATCAGAATAATCTATATAATATTTAATTCTGTCAAGCTGCACAATTACCGCACCTTTATTGTAAATTTTTGAAAGAGGCACCTTATTATGCTGAATATGTGCCGCGGCCACCTGAACTTCACTAATTTGGAAGTACTCACCATCTCCAGTTCCGGGATGGCAAATATATACCCAATCGCCATCATTAAAGCAGGAGATATCGTGTCCATCACATCTGAGCTCCGATGAGGGCAGAGGCATCGGCTCTTCAAGCGGCGCCGAACAATCGGTTCTGGAGAAATTGATTATGATGGTGTCAGGATTGGTGTCGTAAGCTTGAATCGGATTCATCCCTGATGGCAGACCAAACCCGGCCATTCTGATGTTGCGGTTTAGCTCATCAATAGCTGCCCGTGCATTTTGCTGAATATCGGTAACATCTTCCTGGATCATCCAGTTTTTATGCTGGTTAATATAAATCTGAAAAATGGCCGTAGTAACAATACCAGCCAGAAATAGCGCCACCAGCACTTCCAGAATAGACATCCCGGCTTTACTTTTAAATTTGGAAATTATTTTATTCATTAGTATCACCTATATAAAGGGGGTTCTTATGTAGGTTGTCATACTATTGTTAAGCGTATCGCCTCTATCATTCATCCAGGTAGCTTCAATATTGATTCTTCGCAAATGACTGTTAACACTGTCAACTTTCCAGGCTCTTTCAATATTGCTGACGGTATCTATACCATTAATAAGATTCATCGTGGTTCGCAGCTCTTCCAGCTTTTCCTGCAGAATCTGGGTTGACATTGTCGCCTGATTCGACCAGTTGTTGGCCGAGAGAGCAACCATCGCCATATTCAAAAGAAGAACCAGCGACAGAGTCAAAATAATAATTGAAACCATGACCTCAAGAATCGAGAAGCCATCATTTTTTTTGATTTTTTTCATGATCTATATTCCTTCTGGTTATATTCTTGACCTAGATGCATGAAAAAAGTTTGCCAAAATGAAACAATTCTTTATTTCAGACAAATATTGTCATTGTTTCAATCATATATGCCACGTAACCTATTGTCTTCTAACAGACAATCAATTGTGGAGAGATGACGGATATTTTCTGTCTGGTCATAAATTTTAGGGAAATTATTAATAATCAGACAACAAAAGGCGATAAAATATGGGATTTTTCCTATACTGTTTGGATTGTTGCGATGGTAATAATTGATTGTGAAAAACTGGAGACGGCTCTCTATTTGAGTTGAAATTACGGCATAAAATGTATATCTATTCTACATTGAAACAATAGACAAAACATATTGTTAATACTGATAATGATATGTTAGTTTAATTTAGAAAGTTAGGAATATAAATATGCCATTAGGTTCTCATATGTCGATTGCGGGCGGAGTTTTTAACGCTCCGGGATTAGGTCAGATAGCGACCTGTGAAGTGATTCAGGTCTTTACCAAATCATCAAATCAGTGGAAAGCGAAAACGCTGACCGATGAAGATATCCAAAAATTCTTCGATGCACAAAAGGAGACCGGTGTCAAAGCGATCTGTGCTCATGACAGTTATCTTATTAATCTTGCTTCACCTGATAAAACTTTGCATCAAAAATCTTACGATGCGTTCAAAATTGAATTGGAGCGGTGTCATCTGCTAAAAATTCCATATCTGGTGATGCATCCCGGTTCTCATGTCGGTTCCGGTGAAGAGGCTGGATTAAAAAAGATGGCTGAATCATTCAATCGCCTCTTTGATGAATTGCCTGACAATAAAACGATTGTCTGTCAGGAAACGACCGCCGGGCAAGGAACAAATCTTGGTTACAAGTTTGAGCATCTGGCCAAAGTTGTCGATATGGTCGAAGATAAAAAAAGGATGGCGGTATGTTTAGATACCTGCCATATTTTTGCAGCCGGTTATCCGCTTCAGGAAGAAAAGGATTATAAAAAAACAATGAAAGAGTTTAACCAGATATTGGGGCTTAATAATCTGAAGGTGATTCATATCAACGACTCCAAAAAACCGTTTGGCTCGCGAGTAGATCGTCATGAACATATCGGTGAGGGGTATTTGGGATTAGAGCCTTTTCGGCATGTTATGAATGACAACCGTCTTAAAAAGATACCGAAAATCCTCGAGACGCCCAAAGGGGATGATCATCAAGAGGATATAGCAAATCTTAAAAAACTTCGCTCACTGATTCAGGAGAAAAAGTAGACTGTATTTATAGTACAATCTATAATAAATAAATATGAAACTTGGTATAATAGGATTGCCGCAATCAGGGAAAACGACCATTTTTAATGCCGCCTCCGGGCAGGAGGTTGCCGTTGGTGACTATTCCCGAGCAGTACATCGTGCGATAGTTAAGGTCCCTGACCAACGGGCAAACGATCTGCATATTCTTAGCAATAGTAAAAAGCTGACTCATGCTGAAATTGAGTTTTTGGATTCGAGCGGATTTACCGGCAAGGGGAAAAAATCGACCGGTGAACTTGGTAATATGGCCGATTTACGGCTTATGGATGCTTTTGCTATTGTTGCCGATTTTTTTAGTCCCGACGCCACTCCTGAACAGGATATTCATGCAGTCGCCGATGAGATGATTTTGGCCGATTTGATATTGATCGAGAATAATTTTGATAAACTTGAGAGATCAATAAAAATGACCGGTAAACATGATCGGGCGCGGGAGCTGGAGCTTTTAAAAATATGTAAAGAAGCTCTTGAAAATGAAAAGATGTTGTCAGAAATCGAATTATCCGAAAGCGACAAAAAAGAATTGCGCGGTTACTGTTTTCTCACGCTCAAACCGCAGTTGATTGTACTTAATATCTCCGAAGATAAACTAACGGATACTGAAACAATAGAAAATGATTTTTCAAAGTTCAGAAAAGAAAATATCCGGGAAATATCGATTATCTGCGGCAAACTCCAGATGGAACTGGCTCAGTTATCCGATGAAGAACAGCGCGAATTTTTGAATGATTTGAATATAAAATATTCGGCGCTTGAGAGGTTTATTCAGAAATCTTATGATCTTCTTGGATTGGTTTCATTTTTTACTACCGGCCCTCCCGAAACACGCGCCTGGACGATAAAAAAAGGCTCAACTGCTCCGAAGGCGGCCGGAGTTATTCATACCGATTTTGAACGAGGTTTTATCAGGGCCGAAGTTGCCACTTATGAAAACTATATGGAATATAAAACGCTTCCGGCCCTCAAGGCGGCGGCAAAACTTCATGTTGAAGGAAAAGAATATATTGTCAAAAACGGCGACGTTATATTATTTTTATTCAATGTTTAGATAATAATTAATTAGTAGGGAAAAATTGTGAAAGATATAAAAGATAAACCAGAGCCTAAGGGTAAATCCAAACTTCATATCCTGCCGATCCTTCCGGTGCGCGGAATGGTTGTTTTTCCTTTTATGGTTGTACCATTGATGGCCAACGAAAAGAAACAGGCGCATTTGATTGATGAAGCACTGATGAAGGGCCGTACGGTCGGCATCTTTCTTCAGGCCGATCAGGAAGAGGACAATCCCGGCCCAGAAGATATTTTCGATACCGGAACCTCGGGCAATATTATAAAAATGCTGAAATTTCCCGATGGGACAATTCGCTTATTGGTGCAGGGCCTGACTCGTATTAAGATCAAACGATTTTTGCATACCGATCCTTACCTAACGGCAGAAGTGGAAGAATTAACCGAACAGACCGGTTCGGCCGTCAAAATTGAGGCTCTCCAGCGGAATCTTTCTGATCGGCTCAAAATTTTAATTGAACTGGCACCGAACCTTACCGAGGAGTTACATGTTTCGGCCATAAATCAGGAGACGCCGTCGAAATTTGCCGATCTGGTTGCATCTAATCTGAATATATCGGTTCACGAGAAGCAGACGATTTTGGTAGAGATCGATATTTACAAACGAATGGAAAGACTGCTGGCTCTGATAAATAAAGAGATTGAAGTATTAGAATTGTCCAAAAAAATTCAGACGGAGGCCAAATCGGAACTGGGTAAGATCCAAAGGGAATTTATTCTGCGTGAACAGCTCAAAGTTATTAAGAAAGAGTTGGGCGATAAAGGTGACAGCGATGAGATTGAAGAATTTGAAAAACGAATCAAACTGGCTGGGATGTCAAAGGTTGCCGAAGAGGCGGCGTTTAAGGAGCTTGATCGTTTATCGCGGATGAATCCAGCATCGGCCGAATATACTGTTTCGCGCAGTTATCTGGAATGGCTTGTTGATGTACCATGGAATGAATCGACCGACGATATACTAAATCTAAGAAAAGCGAAAAAAGTTTTGGATGAAGATCACTACGATTTGGTGAATGTGAAGGATCGAATACTGGAATATCTGGCGGTACGCAAATTGAAAAAAGATGTCAAAGGCCCGATAATTTGTTTTGTTGGTCCTCCCGGGGTCGGGAAAACATCGCTGGGACGATCAATCGCACGTGCGATGGGCCGGAAATTTGATCGCATTTCGCTTGGCGGAATGCGTGATGAAGCTGAGATCAGAGGACACCGGCGGACTTATATCGGCGCTCTGCCTGGCAGAATTATTCAGGGATTAAAAAGATCCGGCTCCAATAATCCAGTATTTATGCTTGACGAAGTTGACAAAATCGGCTCCGATTTTCGAGGCGATCCGGCCAGTGCTCTTTTGGAGGTCCTTGATCCGGAGCAAAACGATACCTTTTCTGATCATTATTTGGAGGTACCGTTTGATTTATCTAAAGTGATGTTTATCACGACGGCAAATCTTCTCGATCCGATTCCGGCTGTCTTGCGGGACAGGATGGAAATTATCCGTATTCCCGGTTATACCGATATGGAGAAACTCGAGATAGCCAAGCGGCATCTGATTCCAAAGCAGCTTGATAATCATGGTATCCGGAAAAACCAGTTGATCTTGAAAGATACTGCGATATTAAGAATGATTAATGGCTATACACGTGAGTCGGGATTACGTAATCTTGAACGGGAGATCGCCGCGGTATGCCGTAAAATTGCCCGTAAAATCGCGGCTGGCTCGAAAATTAAATTTGCGATTACCGATACCAATATCAGCAAATATCTTGGCCCCGAAAAAATCTCCACAGATATCCCGCTTCGGACCGGACAGGTTGGGGTGGCTCCGGGGCTGGCCTGGACCTCAGTTGGCGGCGAGGTTTTATATATTGAAGCGACCGCGATGAAAGGTAAAAAGAATCTGATTTTGACCGGACAGCTTGGTGATGTAATGAAAGAATCGGCGATAGCGGCATTGTCGTATGTTCGAACGCATTGCAAAGAGCTTGATATTTGCGAGGATTTTTGCGATAACCACGAAATTCATGTCCATGTCCCTGCCGGTGGGACGCCGAAAGACGGTCCCTCTGCCGGTATCACTATCGCCACCGCGCTGGCATCAGCGTTATCAGGTTATCCGGTGAAATCGTATCTTGCTCTTACAGGAGAATTAACTTTACGTGGTGTGGTTTTGCCGATTGGCGGACTCAAAGAAAAACTGCTGGCAGCGTATCGAGCCGGAATCAAAACGGTGATTTTGCCGAAAGAGAATAAAAAAGATTTGATTGAAATTCCATCGGAGATTAAAAAAGGTATTAAATTTAAATTTGTCTCAAATGTTGGCGAAGTTTTAAAATATGCTATTGATAGAAATGGCTCTGCCAAAAAGAAGACAAAAACGACTGGCCCCAAAATACAAAAAATCAGGATTAAAAAATGAAGCTGGTCACAGCCGAACAGATGCGGGCGATTGATACTGAAACAATCAATAATTGCGGTATTCCGGGACCAGAGCTGATGGAGAATGCCGGGCGCGGAATCGCCGAAAGAATCCGGGATAACATTCTCGCTGATCCAGCCGATTTCCAAATAACCATTCTTTGTGGAAAAGGTAACAACGGCGGTGATGGGTTTGTTATTGGCCGCTATCTTTTTGAGTATGGCTGTGATGTGACGATATACTTGCCGGCACCATGCAATAATCTTTCCGCCGATGCCTTTCTTAATTTTAATCGTGCCAAAGAGATTGGTGTGAAACTGATTGCGGTTGAGGCGTGTGAGCAGTTGCCTGAAAATTTAGAAGCTGATTATATTATTGATGCCATTTTTGGAACCGGTTTTTCCGGATCACCTCGCGGACTTCTGGCCAAATTTATCCAATATATTAATAACGGCAAAATTCCTGTTATAGCGGTTGATTGCCCATCCGGTTTGAATGTAAATAGTGGTTTATGCGAAGGCGATACAGTACAAGCGATGTTTAGCTATCCGTTGGCGGCGGCGAAAATTGGAATGTACTATTCACCCGGTCGGGAAAAATGCGGATTGATCGATGTTGTCCCGATTGGAATCCCTGATGATCTGTTTAATAAATTTGATTTCAAAGAGAACTTGATAACATCTGAGATGGTTAGTGCACTATTGCCAAAAAGAAAACCGGATGGACATAAAGGTGATTTTGGCAAACTGTTTATTTTAGCCGGTTCAACCGGATTAACCGGTGCCGCAACTTTGGCCGCCATTGCTTCGGCCCGGTCGGGACTTGGTCTGGTGACGGTGGGGTGTCCGCAGACGATTAATCCGATATTGGAAAATAAATTAACGGAACCGATGACTTATCCTCTGCCTGATGTCGGTAAAAAAGGCTTTCTGGCCAAACGTGGTTTGGGTGAGATAAGAAAAAAGATGGCTGAGAACAATGCTGTAATTATAGGACCGGGGATAGGTACGCATTATGAGACCAGAGAACTTGTTCAGAAGCTGGTTTCAGAAATTGATAAACCGGCAATAATTGATGCCGATGGTCTCAATGCCTTTGCCAAAAATCGTGAAGCTCTCATAGGCGAACATCCAAAATTAGTAATAACTCCGCATCCGGGCGAATTTAGACGACTGATAGATGAAGAGATACCGGACGATTTATACGATAAGTACGATCTGGTTCGTCAG
>JAQBFG010000176.1:0-2985 GCA_032123495.1 Candidatus Zixiibacteriota bacterium
GATTTCCGGGGAAAATATATGTACCACCCCAATAGATTGTTCCCAACAGTTCAAAATATCTTCCGAATGTATGATACAATGGTAAATAGCAAAGTAGTATTTCATTATCTCCAACTTCTGGCAGAGCAGCCGCGCGCGCAAATCGTTTGGTAATCAGGTTGTATTCAGAAAACGAGATCCCCTTGGGCAATCCAGTTGAGCCGGAAGTAAACATCACGGTGTTAACCTGAGTCAAATCGTTACGAGGATGTTTTTCAATGAGCGAATTGATCTCATTGGCAGACATCTTCATGCAAACATCACGGAATATATTTTTTACCAGATCATTTTGCTCAGCATCCGGTGCAATGGCATAAATATCAAATTCGTTTTTTACAAGTTTTCGAACTTCCAAAAGCCGGTTCCGATGAGCAGCATTATCTGTCAAAGCGACATTAATACCAAGCTCATCAAATATGTAGGCGATTGTTTTGGCGTTAAAATGAACATTAAGCGGCGTTACCAAAATATTGTAAAATAGGCAGGCAAGATCAGAAATAGCCGATTCAACGCGGTTGTCAGAAACGATCGCTACTCGTGGCGTATTATTTATTTTTAGCAAGCCAGCTGCCAGAGATTTTGTACGCTGATCGATAACCTGGTAACTCCAGACGGTCGCATCCTGTTTGGACATATCGCGAAATATTGCTTTTTTCGGAAAGGTTTTTACTCTCTGCTCAAACATATCACGAAGCGAATATTGGCTAAGAGCGATCGCCCGAGCCGATGTTTCGGCCCAGCGGTATCTTAGTTCTCTGTTGTCAAGAGAAACAAGAAACTCGGTACAACCGGATATATTTAGATAGTCATGCCATATTTGAGAATCACTTCCTGACAAATCAGTATCTGCCAAAAGAATCTCGGATGTTTCTAAAATTGATTTTGCCAGTTCGTGATTTTCTTCCTTGTTATTGTTTCGATCGCTCCAACTTTCGAGCAATTGCGAAAAATATTCTATATTTGATTTTTCATTCATAATTAAGTCAAATTATTTTACTCTATCATTCTTTATAAAATTATTTACAATTTAATAATAATATATCCTATAGCATCATATACTTTTTTTATTAAAATTATGAAGAAAATATTTATTATTTGAATTAGATAATCTGATTTTAACTATTCAAATTCATAATATTTTTAAATTCTTCCAAATAATTACAGAAATTTAATCCGATTTATTTACGTCAAAAACCAGCGATGACGATCGTCCCAACTCATCAACGCACATAACCGTATGCCGGCCCTCCTCCGGCAGATAAAACAATCGCTCACCCGAATTTGATGAGGCGAAATGCCGATTATCAATAAACCAGTCAATTTCACCGGCACCGGAAAATGATGATGCCTCCAGGAGTATATGCTGATACTCAGGCGGCATATAATCAACAATCAGATATTTCCCATTATTATCAGGAGAGACAATAACCGGCGGGTCGGCATTCGATAGGTTCTGACAAGAAATATCAAACGGCGGCAACGGTAAATAACCTCCTTTTTGGGATAACCAGGTAGCGAGCCGGGGCGGCCAGAATTGTACTATCGATTTTTCATATTTATGCCCAAAAAGGCAATCAGGAGTTAGTCTCTTACCCGATTCGGCATCGACATAAATTTCCCTTTCGATATTACATTTTTGAGTCGGCGAGACTCCCGGAATATACAACTCCTCAATTGTCTCATCGCAATACAAGTTGGCCGGAGAACCGCTTATAGCGCAAACGCGGCGGGTCAACAGATTGTTTGGCCGATCAAACCAGACAGGTTCTTTCCCTGCCGTAATTTCATTGAAAATATCAAACATCAGCGGTGCCGCTATTTCGGCCCCGACAATATCAACCGATCCTTCGGCAGAGAAATTACCGGCCCAGACACCAACCGTATAGGTTGGATTATATCCGATTGTCCAGGCATCTTTGCGTCCGTACGAGGTGCCTGTTTTCCAGGCTATTTTTGGCATATTTTCGGTGAACTCCCAACAGGTCGGCAGATCGGGACGCTTCAAGCGGGACAAAATCTGTGATATTAGATAACAACTATTATTGGACAGAAGTTGTGTCTCTTCGGTATTATTTTTGTCCATCATCAATTCAATATCCCGATATATCCCGCCACGAGCCAATGAAGCATACAGGTTGGACAATTCCAGCAATGATATTTCGCCCGATCCCAGAATCAGCGGTAGACCATAGTGATAGTACTCTCTTGTCAATGAACCGATTCCGCCACTCTGCAGAAAGTTATGGAATTTTCTAAGACCTACCTCCGCGGTAAGATTAACCGCCGGCACATTAAAAGAGTTGATCAGTGCCTCGGAAACCGAAACCAATCCATGATATTCTTTGTCATAATTTTCCGGAGAATATCCGGCGTAGTTCACCGGGATATCCTCCAGTTTTAATTCCGGCGATATTATACCTTCATCAAACCCGAGGGCGTAAATAAATGGTTTCAGGGCTGATCCGGGTGAACGGGGCGCCAGAGCACCGTTCACCTGACCACCATGCCGCCTATCATTAAAATCTGGTGAACCGATCATAGCGAGCAGTTCTCCCGACCTATTATCAATAACCACAACCGATAGATTATGAATATTTTTTTGCTTTAGTTTTGTATGGTGCAGTTTACCCAGCCGCTCACAAATATATTGAATATTGGTATTCACGGTTGAATTAATGACCACGCTGTCAGAATATAAAGCAGCCATTGTCTGGCAAAAATGCGGAGCCAAAAACGGCAGTTTGGTTCTTGCGATAGGAATCTCTTCTTCAAGAGCAGCATAATACTCATCTTTGGAAATAATATTATCTACAAGTGCCGATACTATTGAAACCGGGTTAAAGCCAGGGTGAAAATAAAACCATCGGTCCTCGCAGACAATAATACTGCTGATGAGATCATCCGGTAAATCATCAAGCTTATTGGGACGGCGCCAGAATTGATCGG
>JAQBFG010000177.1:0-29945 GCA_032123495.1 Candidatus Zixiibacteriota bacterium
ACACCACTTTCACGAATGAGATTGCCAAACATCAACATCCCAATAAGCGGTGCCGATGACGGAATCGCCAGCGAGGCAACAATACCGGTAACAATTGGAAATATAATAACGGCCGTTTTGGAAACCGGTCTGGCCTGCGGCATATCAATCGCTCGTTCTTTTTTAGTAGTCAAAAGCCGCATTATTGTCGGCTGAATTATCGGTACCAACGACATATAACTATAAGCGGCAACAGCAATCGGTCCCAAAAGATGCGGTGCAAGTTTGCTGGCAAGAAAAATTGAGGTCGGTCCGTCGGCTCCGCCAATGATTCCGATACTGGCTGCTTCTTTGGGTGTAAAACCAAGCAGGTAAGCTGCTCCTAAAGCTGCCACAAAAATTCCCAACTGCGCCGAGGCGCCGAGTAGAAATGTCAGCGGTCGTCCAAGTAACGGTCGGAAATCGGTCAGGACACCAACTCCCAAAAATATAATTGGTGGCAGAAGTTCGGTTTTGATGCCGCTATTGTAAATAAGCCCGATAATTCCCTCGCCATAAGAACCCATTTCGGCTAATGGTAAATTAGCCAGAATAATTCCAAACCCAATCGGAATTAGAAGTAGCGGTTCATATTTTTTGCTGACAGCAAGATATATCAGGATACCGGCCACCACAAACATGGCCCAGTTACCCCAGGTCAAATGCGCAAAGCCGGATTGATTTAAAAGTTCTAATGCAGAATTCATCTGACCACCCTTTATGAGATGGTTATAATCGGTTTAGTGGAATCGATCTCATCGCCGATTTTTACATGAATTCCGGTGACGGTTCCGTCACACTTAGCTTTTATATCATGATTTGCTTTCATCGCCTCGACGGTTGCAATGATTGCACCTTTGGCAACCTTATCGCCCTCTTTAACCTTAATATCAACTACTTCGACCGATCCGGCAAAAGTTGAGAAAACGGCCGTTCCACCAACCGGTGCTGCTGGTGCTGCAACCGGGGCAGCCGCTACGGGAACTGTGCCTGCTGAAGTAGCTGGTTCAATTGTCACGGTGAAGGTGCGAGTATTGGCGCCTTCCTGGACGATACATCGTGAAGTTGTCGGTCCGGTGATTGCCGCGCCCACTGGTGCAGGAGCAGCCGCCGGTGCCGCCGCTTTTGGCTCTTCTTTTTTCTTCAGCGGTATATCTATTTTGGGATTACCGGTCAAGAGACGAATACCTTCATTGATTTCCATTTTCTTACCCGGAACCATTGAGGCCATAACAAGAAAGATGTTTTTGTCATTAACCGGAAGATTTCTTTCTTCAAGTGCTTTTTTGGCTGGCTCGATATTTTTGGGAGCCACTTCCAGCGGATCACCATCAAATACGGGCTGACCAAGTTGTTCCGAAGCAATCTTAACAACGTTAGGATCAGAAGGTAAAGGCGTTTTGCCGAAGTAGCCAAGCACCGCCCGACCATACCCGGCTTCAATTTTTTCCCAGCGGCCATACATAACATTGTTGAACGCTTGCAACCAATACTGCTGACTTCCCGGAGTAACCGATGTCCAGGCGCCGCCTGCTTCAACAACAACCGGGAACTCGGCGAGAACGTCGTCATACTTATGAAGAATACCGGCCTTGACCATCATATGCACATTTGGTCCAATAGCACCACCCGGCATCGGGAAACCAACCACACGGGCATCGGCCGTAGTGGTGGTTGGATTAAAACTATAATCTTTCATTAAATCGTTCAGCATATTTTCAATCTGAGACATCTTTTTACCATC
The DNA here is from genome assembly GCA_032123495.1 of Candidatus Zixiibacteriota bacterium. Lineage (GTDB taxonomy): Bacteria > Zixibacteria > MSB-5A5 > GN15 > PGXB01 > JAAERC01. Next base: position 1,763 of record JAQBFG010000177.1, read on the forward strand.
TATATCAAGCGAAAAACCGGTCCCTTTAAGAGCATGTTCCATTGAACGAACATCCGGCTGAACGGTTCCGCTGGCCATCGGACGAACTGACAGATCGATACCATCAACACCACCCTCAATTCCGGCCATGTAGCAGGCAACAGCCATACTGGCCGTATCGTGAGTATGCTGCCAGAGCGGCATTTCCGGGGGCATTATTTTTCTGAGACCCTTTGCCGTTTCGTAACAGGTTTTTGGGTCGGTTGTGCCACTGGCATCCTTCATACAGATACTGTCAATCTGGATACCGCTGTCGAGCAAACGTTTACCGATATTTATATAAAACTCAGCCGTATGAACCTTATCAGAGTAAAACGGAAGACCCATCATCGCGATGCATACCTGATGATGCATTCCGGCATCGACAATCGGCTTACCGGTTTTGATAAGATTTTCGACATCATTCATGTAGTCAAAATTACGATCCCAGGTTGTTCCATACTCTTTCATCAGTTTGGCCTGAAGATTAAGACCTTCGATAGACTGCGTTGTCAGCGTCACACCCGAGACGGATCGAGTCAGAATCTGCAGATCGGCATCCGGTCCCACCGCTTCACGCATTGCCTTCATGTCTTCAAACGGGTCCTCGCCAAGATAAAAATAGGGTGCCTGATAACGAGCGCCGCCGCCAAACTCAAAATGACGGATACCCAATTCGGCCGATAATTTCATGGCCGGAAGAATATCATTTAGGCGAACCTTTCCGCCAAAAGAACTTTGTAGACCATCGCGAAATGGGGTGAACATCACCCTGATAGTTTTTGGTGATTCAGTAAATATCATAATTCCTCCTCAACCCTGGTGATTATTGTTCCGGGGTAGTGCGTTTTATACGTAGTGGCTATTGCCGCCAAAGCTGCTTCATCGGTCCCTGCCTTAATGTCAGGAAAAACAGCAATAATAAGACGCATGATAATTGCCAGTGTGGAGAGCAGTAGAAAAACCCCCACAAAAGCAACAATACAAATAGTCACTAAATCAATTGAATTCATAGATTTGCTCCTTCGATCTGAAAGGAAATTCAAACCGGGATTCTGATTTTGAACCGGTCAAAGGAATGATCAGTTCTCCGGTATTTAAAATCATATTCGACATTTTTATCTGACGAATGTAATTGATAATATTATAAAATCAAGTGATAAAGGCAAAATCAGAGAAAATTAAGGAAAAAATGCAAATTCTAATTGTTAAATAATCTAATTATATAATCCAACCTTTTGTGTCCGATTTTTCCCAACCTCAGGATGCAATTCCAACCTGTTATCGCCGGCAATTTTTTAAGCTGCAAATCAATTTAACCGGTATTTACAATGCTGAAAAAAGTCCTAAAATATGGGAAATAAAAACGGGTACCGAAAATTCGGCACCCGTTTTTTGTAAAGTCAGAATCTATTGGCTGTTCGTCTGCGCATCAACCGCAGCAATGGCAGCCATATCGACGATCTGATTAACATCCAGCGAGCGGTGAAGGATATGAACCGGCTTGGAAAGACCCAATAAAATCGGTCCAATTGCCGTCAAACCGGCTATTCTCTGCAGCAGTTTATAGGCAATGTTACCCGATACCAGATCGGGACAGATAAATACATTTGCTTTTTCTTTAAGTTTAGAAAATGGATAATATTTTTCCATTAGTTCCGGCATCAAGGCTGTGTCGGCCTGCATTTCACCATCTATTATCAGATTAGGCGCCTTGCTTTTAACAATCTTTGTCGCCAGCGCAACCTTTTTTGCCTGAGGATGTTTGACCGAACCAAAATTGGAAAATGATAACATTGCAATTCTGGGCTCAATATTAAAAGCCCTGGCCACATTTGCTGAACATAAGGCTATCTCAGCCAGCTCTTCGGCAGTTGGATCAATATTAACGGTTGTGTCGGCAATCATATAGACCTGATCTTTATGAATCATGGCAAAGAGGCCGGAAACCCGGCTAACTTCCGGCTTAAGATCGATAATTTGAAGCGCCGGGCGAATTGTGGCTGAATAATCTGCGGTAACCCCGGATAACACCGCATCACAATCGCCTTCCTCGAGCATCATAACGCCGTAGTAAGTACGATCATTCATTAAATTCATTGCTTTTTCAAAAGTCATACCGCGGCGTTGTCGTTTCTCGAAATACTTTTGACCATAGGTCCGACGTTTGTCCGATTTCTGATAATCGAGAACTTCAATTCCCGATATATCAATCTCATGTTGTGCTGCAACAGCGCCGATTTTTTCCGGATTTCCGAGGACAACCGGTTTGGCAATCTGCTCATGCGCCAGTATATGTGCGGCTTTAAGAATCCTTGATGAATCACCTTCAGGAAAGACAATGCTTTTGAGATTTTTCTTGGCTTTATCAAGCACTGCATCCATAATGATCCGGCCCTGGCCGACCCGCCGTCTCAAGTCATGTTTGTACTGTTCAATATCCAGAATTTTTCGTGCAACACCACTATCGATAGCCGCTTTCGCCACAGCAGCCGATTCCCATGTCAAAACCCGAGGATCAAACGGTTTGGGAATTATGTACTCACGGCCAAATTTGAAATGATCGACCCCATAAGCGCGGGCAACTTCATCGGGGACATCCTCTTTGGTCAACGACGCCAGAGCTTTGACCGCCGCGATTTTCATCTCTTCATTGATAGCAGTGGCATGAACGTCAAGCGCTCCACGAAATATAAAAGGAAACCCGAGGACATTGTTGACCTGATTTGGATAATCGGAGCGACCGGTCGCCATAATAACATCCTTGCGCGCGGCAACCGCTTCGGGATAAGTGATCTCCGGATCAGGATTGGCCATCGCCAGAATAATCGGATCACGTCCCATCGATTTAACCATCTCCTGCGTCACCGTGTTGGCAACCGAAACGCCGACAAAAACATCGGCATCTTTCAAAGCGTCGGCCAGCGACCGACAATCGGTTTTGCGGACAAAGAGAGCTTTATACTTATTGTAATTATCGCCGCGTCCCTCATACATAACACCTTTGGAATCGCACATCAGAACATTTTCCGGATTCACGCCAAGCGACAAATACAGTTTGGCGCAGGCGATACCGGCGGCACCGGCTCCGGCAAAAACAACTCGAATATTTCCAATATCCTTTTTTACAATTTCAAGAGCATTGAGAAGAGCGGCGGCCGATATTATAGCGGTTCCATGCTGGTCATCGTGAAAAACCGGGATATTCATTGTCTTTTTTAATGTCTCTTCAATATAAAAACATTCCGGCCCCTTAATATCCTCAAGATTTATTCCGCCAAAAGTCGGTTCCAAAAGTTGACAGCATTTGATAATTTCATCGGAGTCTTCTGTATTCAGCTCAATATCGAAAACGTCGACATCGGCAAATCGTTTAAACAGAACTCCTTTACCTTCCATTACAGGTTTGCCGGCGGCGGCACCGATATTCCCGAGTCCGAGAACAGCTGTCCCGTTACTGACAACGGCGATAAGATTGCCCTTGGCGGTATATTTGTAAACATCGTCTGGGTTACGGAATATTTCCATACATGGTTCGGCGACACCCGGTGAATATGCTAATGATAAATCAAGTTGAGTACTGCATGGTTTGGTCGGGTTAACCTCAACCTTACCCGGTTTACCCTTGGAATGATAATCAAGGGCTTGTTGTTTCGTAATCATAATAAATGGCTCCTAATTTAGCCAGTGTTCCAACAAAATCAATTTCCGCTTTTCAATGGCGGTATATATAGTTTTAAAATATAAAGTCAAATAGTTTGACAATAAATATACATCATTTTTAATCTATGTTCTAATCGAAAAGACTCAATTCTAGAGAAGTCGACGGTGGCCTTGTTTTTGGCGCCTTGATTGTGGGCCAGATAACCGCTATTTTGAATGATATATATCACAAAGATGCTGATATCCCGGAGCGTTTCTTTGGAATTTTCAACGTAATAGAAAGCCGGTCTTGAAGCTTTATAAACCAAAAACGGTGTAATTGTGAAACCGCAGGACCTCTAAATCGAATAGATTACTGCTTTATATTTGGGCGGCTTCTTTTTATAAAAAGCCGCCCTTTTTTATTGTATGGTGTTTTTGCTGTTTGAGCTATTGAACATAACCATACTATAAATGTCAAACCGACTTAGAAAAATATCTGTAACACCAGACTTCTGACAAACTTTATCCGATTTCCTGTTTTCAATTTAGCCCAAAAGTGTTACTTTTCCGCTTGATAATTCATAAACGCCAACTACAATTTTAAACTTTCAATACAAAAGTATCATCATTTACATGTTTATTTTCTTTAACCTTCATTTTGCGTTACAAACAGATCAAAAATGCGACAAGATCTTTCTTTTCTTGAGCAGAGAGATCAAGCTGTTGCACGAGATTGAAGTACTCCACAACATCTTCCAGAGTGAAACATCGTCCATCATGCATATACGGCGGAGAATCTTTTATGCCTCTGAGTGGGAAGGTCTTTATTTTCCCATCAGATGTCATCATCATACCGTTTACCATTTCTTTTTTATAGAAACGTTCTGCTTTCATGTCATGCATACTATTATCGGTATAATACGGAGCCGGATGACAGTAGGTGCATCTTGCTTTGCCCTTAAATATCTTTTCTCCGCGAAGTTCTTCGGCGCTTGATAGGTTTGGATCCAATTGCCCGTAAATATTGAGTTTTGGTGCCGGTGGAAAATCTAGTATTGCCAAAAATTCTGCCATAAAGTGAACCTGCGAAGCTCTTTCAAGAATATTTACACCTTTTTTGGCAGCCATACATATATCACCATCAAAATAAGCAGCTCGCTGTTCAAATTCGGTAAAATCCTCAACAGTTTTGAGAGCTCTCTGTGAACCAAACAGTCTTTGAACGTTCACACCTCGAAGAGTGGGGGTTTCGATGCGATTCCTGAACTCCTGGGGTCTGATATCTCCCACAAGATGATTGGCGCCATTTGTGTGCCCATTAGCGTGGCAATCAAAGCACGTAACCCCAAGACTTGGTCTGTCAGTACGACGATCTTCTGTTGCGTTAAACTGCTGTTGGGGAAATTGAGTAACCAGAAGACGCAAACCTTCAAGTTGCTTTGGATTCAAAAGACCATTAAAAGTCTCATAATAATTATCGATAGTTATGAGTTTCCCTTGAGAGACATCACCAAGATCAGAGCGTGTTGTCAAGAAGATACCTGGGATTGGATCCGGTAAAATGTGTTCAGGGAGATCAAAATCAAGGTCAAAGCGAACAAGACGAGGTAGTGCCTTGGTAATCATTTCCGGAAAGAGCATACCGCCTTCGGGATGATCGGCAAACGGAAGCGGTTTATATGGGAAGAGACCTTGATTCATGATATCTTTTGGCGACATCTTGCCAAGCTGTTCCCAGGTTACGCCCTTCAATTTGGCGGTGGGACCCTTGGGAATTGATTTGCCACCTGACATAGTATAATTAGTCGTGTTCTTGGATAAATCATAACGGTTGTTGAGCATGTCCATGTGCTCTTTAGCACGATTTGCTTTTACCGACATTCTATCGGCTTTGATTTGATCAAATGTCATATCTTGATTCGTCGGGCCATAGCTGGAAACAACTTTTTTCTGTGTCTGAGAGCTCGCGGATGCGGCAATCATAATTATGGCAAGCAACCCAAAAAGAATGACCCATACCTGTTTTGTTCTTACACATTTCATCGGTAAATCCTCCTTAATCAGTATTACAACTTTTACGGTAATCGTTGTAAACCAAGCAGACCCCTCTTTACCGTTAATAATATGGAGTAATTACTACTCCACCCAACTGTAATGATTCATGCATCACCTCCTCTCAAGTCGCTAGTAATCGTCATTCTAATAGTGTATTTTCTAGTGGTTGAAAAATATACCGTCTGAAGTTAAAAAATAACTCTCAATTGGGAGAGCGTCAAGCATAATTTATATTTTATTCTTTACTTGTATTATTAATAGCAAATTTACTTTTATTGATTAGCAATACAGGGTCAGGGAGCCAGTTTGGGCGTGCGCTCCGGACTATTTCTTTAAACATTACCATCCCTCAAGGAGCGGGGCTTATAAACAAATTTCCCACCAAATTACCCTTTACTTGCGCCATCAGAACCCTTTTCCTGACAGATATAACAATTCCCTAACAAAACCAATGGTAATTCTTATCCTTCCATCATAATTAAGATGTTAATAATACAGAGAAATGAATTACAATTTTAGTACACACTTATTCACCAAAAACCCTTTTTTGGAAAAACGAACCCAAATGGCTGTATAAGCATGAAACTGAACAGCTTATAAGGAACTTTTAAAACAGGATATTGTCGCCCAATTCTATTTATATGTCACATGCAACTCTATCTAATTTTATTAGAAGAAACGATGTTTATGAGTTAACATAATAATCTTATAATATATCTAAATAGTCAGGCGTATTCCTACTTCAACCACCCGATCTTCCGGTATTTCAAAAAATGCTGAAGCATCGTAGGCATTTCTCGACAGGAAGGAAAAAAGATGTGCGCGCCATCGACTCATATAATGATTACCATTTACAATAAGTTTTTCTCTGCCGAGGAAAAAACTACTCTCGAGCAATGGTATATCAAGTCCCTGACCTTTTGCCAGAGCAAAAATTTTTGGCACATTTGGCGACTCCATATACCCATAGAACGCGGTAACCTGATAAAATCCAGATCCCAATTCCACTATGTTCAACTTATCACTATTGGGAACTCGCGGTATTTCCAACAATGAAAAATTGAGCAGAATAACATTTGAATGTAATGATTTAAAATGTTCAAGATTATAAGACATTGCCAGCGGAATATTTTTGGGATGACCTGTCAAAAAGACCGCACTTCCCTTAACACGTTTGATTTTTTCATTTATAATTCGGTCTTTGATTTTTTCAAATGGTATAACCAGCTTGAACAATTGTTCATAGAGAACTTTACGACCCTGTTTCCAGGTCGTCATTATCATCATTGCTATTATCCCCAAAACCAACGGGAACCAGGCGCCATGAAGTAGTTTGCTTATATTCGCTGATAAAAACGATATATCTACTATTAGAAAAATAATGACAGGAATTCCGATTTTTATAACTCCCCAATTCCATTTTTCTCTGGCGATCACGTAGAATAGCAAAGTTGATATAAGCATAGTTGATGTTACCGCCACACCGTATGCCGCGGCCAATTTACTTGATGATTGAAATCCAAGCACCAACGCCAAGGTTGCAATCATCATTAACCAATTGATAGTTGGAATATAAATTTGACCGAAATGTTTGGTTGAAGTATGAATAACTTTCAATCTTGGCAAATAACCCATTTGTATCGCTTGTCTTGTTAATGAAAAAACACCTGTTATAACAGCCTGTGAAGCGATGATTGTGGCACAAGTGGCAAGTAATAACATAGGTATCATCGCCCAGGAGGGGACCATTGCATAAAATGGATGATAAGCTTCTGACGGACTTGAAAGCAAAAGAGCGCCCTGTCCGAAATAATTGAGAACCAGAGAAGGCAATACTAATGTGAACCAAACAAGGCGAATCGGTTTTTTCCCAAAATGGCCCAAATCAGCATAAAGAGCCTCGGCCCCTGTGACAACGAGAAAAACGGCCCCCAGAACAGTAAAACCATGGAATCCCGATTGGATAAGAAAATTTATTCCATAAGTCGGGCTTAGAGCGGCCAATATGCCGGGATGATTGATTATTTGTCTAATACCAAGAATAGCGATGGTCAGAAACCAGACCAAAATAACCGGGCCAAATAAAGTGCCTATTTTTGCTGTCCCTTTTTTTTGCAGAAGGAATAATATGGCCAGAATAATTACTGTTCCAGGTATAATAAATTTTTCAAATTCAGGAGTTATTACTTTTAGTCCCTCAATAGCACTCAGGACAGATATCGCTGGAGTAATCATTCCGTCGCCATAAAGTAAACAGGCGCCGAAAATTCCCATAGCGATTAAAATAATTCGACTTTTGGATAACGACTTCGGGTCTTTCTTAAGTTGTGCTGTTAAAGCTATAACTCCGCCTTCTCCGCGGTTGTCGGCCTGAAATATATATGTAAGATATTTTACTGAAACAATGATAATTAATGCCCAAAACATGAGCGATAGTATCCCAAAAATATTATCCTGAGAGACAGCAATACCATATTCGCCATGAAAACATTCTCTGATTGCGTATAATGGACTTGTCCCGATATCTCCAAAAACAATACCCAGGGCAGCTAAAGAAAGCGCTCTTAAGGAATGTTGTTTCACGATTTGTTTATTTTCGTTTTCCATTTTATTTAAATATATATTCTGCTCAGCAATTAACCATTTTTCTAATACCCTATAAAAAATCAATATATATGATACAATCAATATTTAAATTGTTTGCATATATTTTATCTCTAAAATTCAAATTACTATAATTTTGTAAATGCCAAAATAATGCTATTTTCCAGTATGGCCAAATTGTTCTTGTTGATATTGTTATTTGGAGGAATAGATTGTTGTAAAGAAGTAAGTATATTTTTATGTAGGCGCGTTCTAAGCTTAAAATGTCTTATTCAATATCATTACAAATGAATAATGGAGGAATGGTTTGAAAAACAAATTTAAATATTCTTTGCTTGGATTAATAGTTCTATTACTTGTGATACAACTGATTCCGGTAAATAGGAACAATCCACCAATAAATAAATCTTTGGAGATAAACGTCCCGATTGAAATCAAGGAAATATTAGTAAATTCATGTTTTGACTGTCATTCCAATCAAACCAAATGGCCGTTCTATAGCTATATTGCTCCGATATCATGGTTAGTCGCTCATGACGTCCATGAAGGTCGGGAAGAATTTAATTTCTCCCTATGGCTTCAGTTACCAATTGAAAAAAGAGAAAGGCTCAAAGAAAAGATGTTGGAAGAGATTTATGAAGATGAGATGCCGCTTCCAATATATTTAATCACCCATTCTGATGCCAAATTGAGCAATCAACAAAAACAGGAAATAAAAAAATGGACCGAGAGTAATTCTGACGAAGAATAAATGTTAGGACTATAAAAAAACCGGAGATAAAACTATCTCCGGTTTTAATATTTCAGTAGATTCTAAACTTATTTTAACAGAACCATCTTTTTAGTGTCCTTAAATTCATCGGTGATGATTCTATAAAAATAGATACCAGAAGATACCGATTTTCCATCAGCATTCAGTCCGTCCCAATTCACTTTTTTATTTCCGGCCGAAAGTTTTTCATCAACCAGGACTTTTATCGGCTGACCAAGCATGTTGAATACTTCAACTTTGGTCTGAGAAGCAGTTTGTAATGAGAATTTAATAGTAGTATTTGGATTAAATGGGTTAGGATAGTTCTGTTCAAGTGAAAAGTTATTCGGAAGGATACCGCCGTTATCGACTTCATCAACCGATAAAATCAAAGAGAGTCGGTTGATAAGCACCGCCGCCATATCAGTTGTATATGATGTCGCCGCCAGGTCCGGATACCCATCTTTATCGAAATCGTCAAATACTAAGCCCTTGGGAGTACCGCCTACGGTATAAGCGGTATCAAGGCTGAAGACACGGGAACCCTGATTCAAATAAATCTGAATTTCATCGGTGGTTCCGATGCAAATGAGAATATCAACCATGCTATCATCGTTGATATCGGCAAATTCAAAGTTGGTCGGGTTGTCGGTTGTAACATAAGCTTTATCGATGGCGTAAGTTCCGTCACCGTTGTTCAGATATGTATACAGAAAATCGTTTACGGCATGAGTAACGCCGAAATCTCCGATATTGTCTCCGTTGAGATCGGCTATCGCCACCGATGCCGGGTCCGATAGATTACCGATATGAACTTCGGTTGGGGTGAAGCTGCCGCTTTGGTTATTTTGAAGGTTCCAAACTGTTCCGTTGGAACATCCCACCAGTATGTCAACATAATTGTCAGCATCCAGTTTACCTGTCGCCAACGAGACTGTTCCATATCCGGTAGCAACCATGTGAGTTGAGTAAGTGGAATCATCGTTGTTGATATGAATGCCTACCGAATCACGAACCGCGTGCGATGTTGCGATATCCAGGTGTGTATCGTTGTCGAAGTCTGCTACCACAATATCAAGGACTTGCTGAGCGAAATAATATATATTCGCGGTGCCAAATGATCCATCGCCGATGCCGTAAAAAATAACAATACCCATGCTCCCGCCGGTAATGATATCGATCTGGCTGTCACCATCCATATCACCAACAGTGACAAAATATGGATTCAGCGAGGCGCCGGTCGAATAATTGACCCGGGTGGCAAATGATCCGTCGCCGTTGCCCAGCAGGACCGAAACTGTACTCGCGGCGTTATTGGCGGTCGCCAGATCCGGATAAGTATCACCGTTGAAATCTGCCGACGCAATACCTATCGGATATGAACCAACCGAATAACCAATAAATGATTCTAATAGTGGTTCGGCCTGGACCACTTGACCTATTAGACCAAGCGCTAACAAAGTGTAAATACAAAGTGATTTATATATTCGCAAAATTACTCCAATCATTTTATGCAAAATTCTATTGTTTATCTTTTCTAACTCCTGTTATTTAAGTAAGATCATCTTTTTGGAGTCGACAAAGTCGTTGGCAATTAATTTATAGAAATAGATTCCAGATGAAACTTGTCGGCCAGTACTGTTCAGGCCATCCCAAACCACTTCCTTTATACCGGCAGATACATTCTCATCAACCAGAACCCGGACTGACTGACCAAGCATATTAAACACTTCAACTCTGACATCGGAGGATTTCGGTAAGGTAAATCTGATTTTAGTTTCCGGATTAAACGGGTTAGGATAATTCTGACTCAGAGAATATTTATTGGGGAGATGGTTATCTTCTGAAACATCCTCCACACTAAGGAGTAATGAGGTTCTGTTTAATATTACATAGATATTGTCACCCTGCGGGCAGGTCAGGGCCAGATCGGTGTAACCGTCACCATCAAGATCACCGGCAACAATACCGTCAGGTCTTCCGACAGTCGAGAAAGCTGTATCCAGCGCGAAAATTCCATCGCCGCTGCCTTTCAGGAACTTAAAATCAAATCCCCAGTAGGTCGGTACAACAATATCCAGGTCGGTGTCAGCATCAATTTCATCCAACAAAATACCTACCGGTTCATCGCCAGCATAATAATTGTATTGAGCCACATAAGACCCATCACCATTATTGAAATAAATAGTGACACTATCGGTAATACGGTTCGCAACCGCTAAATCGCAAACGTTGTTGCCATTGAGATCTGCGGCGGCAAGGTAGGACGCTATCGAACCGGTGTCAGAGTGGACGAGAGTTGGTGTAAAATCGCCGGAGCCATCGTTTCTGAGATTCCATAAGGTACCATCGGTACAATAAACGGCTAAGTCGGGATATGCATCTGTATCTAATTTGGCAGATATGATTGTGCTGGAAGCAACTGCGGTGCGCTCATAGGTTGTAGTATATGTACTATCTCCATCATTTAAGTGGATTCCAACGGAATCTTTACCGGCATGAGTTGTGGCTACATCGGGATAGGTATCACCATTAAAATCGGCTACAACAAGTTGCTCGACGGCCGGTATCACAGTGTATAAATTAGTATTAAAGAGACCGTCTCCAGTGCCATAGAAAACATAGATACCGGTACTGCCTCCGGAGATGAGATCAAGGTTTCCGTCTTTATCCATGTCAGCGACCTGAACTGATTTGGCTTGGCCGCCTCCGTTAATGGAATAGTTAAGGCGTCCGGCAAAGGTGCCGTCGCCATTCCCTATCAAAACCGACAGGTTATTCGAATTCCAATTGACACAAACTAGATCAAGGTCTGTGTCGCCATTGAAGTCGGCGGCCGTGATACCTTGTGGCGCGTCCCCGGCGATATAGCTAACGGGTGTCTCAAATAGTTCGACCCCCATGATGGTCTGTCCGATTCCGATAACAAGTATTAATGTGATAGAAAATAAAACTTTAGAGATTTTCATACTTCCCCTCCCTTTTCATGTCATTTCAAAGATTTCCTTAATTCTTCAAAATATCGGAATAATTGGGCAATTATTTAGTAATTTGCCCCTCAATGACAGCTATTGGCATCGGTCAACTTGTTTGCCGCTTATAATTTGATCTATTTTACCCATTGGCATCAATTTCTACTGTCAAGTAGCAACCTATTTGAATAAATTCGGTCTTATAAATAAATGATTATTATTGAGGATAAAATGATGAAGACCAAGATTTTATTGAAGATTGTCTATCTAACAGCAATAATTTCCATATTATTTTCGACACAGTTATGTTTGGGCAATAATTCCGTCGCAAATCAGCCAGCCAGGTATATCTTTGGCAGCACTCAAGATGGAGATAATGTTGTCAAAATCCTTCTTTATTATGATATGGAAGGGATTTCAGGTCAGAATATTCTAACATCTATAGACTTTCCGCGCCCGGAGTACTTCGAGGCCCGCGAGTTACTCACGGCCGATGTTAATGCGGTTATTGACGGTCTGTTTGATGGCGGTGCAGATTCATTATTTGTTGTCGACGCTCATGGAAGTTTTAATCCTGAGCCAGATATATTGCTGGATAAGATGGATAAAAGAGCGCAGATGCTTTTCAAGAAAGAGAAGTTCCAGCCGTATGTCGATTTGCTAAATGAGAATAGTTATGACGGAATTGTGGCGGTGGCAATGCACTCTAAAACAGGCGGCGGCGGGTTTGCCGAACATACTGTTAATCTCGGCACCGATTGGATTCTCAATGGGATGTCAATTAATGAATCGGAACTGCTTGCCTACTCATGGGGCCGGAATGGAATCCCTTTAATTTTTGTCTCCGGTGATGATAAACTGGCCGAACAGTTATCATGGATGACCTGGCTTGAATATGTTACGGTCAAAGAGGCAAGAGGTATGGCCGATGCTTTTCTGTACCCGGTTGATTCAGTCCAAAAAAATCTACGCGAAGCTGCAAAGAATTCTGTCAAAAATCTAAAATCGATGAAATCAATCCGTTTGAGTGTACCTATTACGGCGACTCTCAAAGTTATCCCGCCTTCTGATCTATCGATTCTGGAAAAAGTCCCCGGCATAGACTATCACAATCAATCGGTTACTTTTCAGGCGAACGATTTCATGGAAACATATAACGGTATGCGCGGTTTAATGGATGTTGCGCAGTCTGGCCTATATAATATTGCCGCTGAAATACTTTTTGGTCAGGGGCAGGAATCATTTATGAGTTTCAAGGACGGTATTTTTGAATCCTGGAAAAGTTCAGGAATGGAAGATGAAGAAATCGAGCAACCATCCGAGCCGTCTGTATCCAAAGAAGAAAAATTATATTTTGGTTCAAAATAAAATTTGAGCCAAAGTATAAATATTAAATTTATAACAACCAGATATTGTTCTATTCTCCTAATTTATCTGCCTGCATCAGTCAACAAAAATAAAGATTGTCGCCATAAAATCAGCGTGACAAGGATAAAGTTGATATATATATTTCACCTACAAATTAAAGAGTCGGGTAATCGTGAAAAAAATATTAATTGTCGAAGATGAAAAAGACATTCATGAACTAATTGTTTACAACTTAAAACAAGAAGGTTATGAATTACTCTCGGCATTTTCCGGAGATGAAGGTCTGGAAAAAGCAATCTCGAGCGGGCCAGATTTAATTCTTCTCGATATTATGCTTCCGATAATGAACGGTCTTGATGTTTGTCGAGAATTAAAAGCGAATGATAAGACTACTCATATTCCAATAGTGATGTTATCAGCCAAAAACGAAGATGTTGATATTATTACCGGTCTGGAATTAGGCGCCGATGATTATATCACTAAACCATTTAGCCCCAGGGTGTTAATCGCTCGAATTCGCACAATTCTCCGCCGTGGTGAACAATCTAAAGAATCGGATTCTAAAGTCATTAAATTGGGCGATTTGATTATTGATGAGGGCCGCCACGAAGTATTACTCAACAAAAAATCAGTTGGTTTAACTCTAACCGAATTTCAAATTTTATTTATTCTGACTAATCGTCCTGGATGGGTATTTAGCAGAGCACAACTGATTGATGAATTGAGAGAGGGACATCATGTAATTACCGACCGTGCTATTGACGTACAAATCACAAATCTAAGAAAAAAACTGGGTGAGTTTGGCAAATATGTCGAAACCGTTCGAGGCGTGGGTTATCGAATGAGGGAGAATATATGAAACGGCGAAAACTCTTTTGGCATTTATATCCATATCTTTTTGTTATCATCATTATCTCTTTGATATTGACGGCGATCTATGTTTCGCATGAAATGCGGAACATCCATATTAATGAGATCAGTCGGACTTTGGAAGACCGCGCCAGTCTTTTGGCAGTGCAACTTAGAGATTTAATTAGCGCCAGAGACACTATTAAGATCGATAGTCTTTGCAAAGAATACGGCCGTTTGACAGATATGAGAATCTCAGTAATTGATACGGATGGTAGCGTTCTTGGCGATTCTGATGAAAATCCATTGCTCATGGAAAACCATGGAGCCCGTCCTGAGATGGTAATTGCTTATGAAGGGACTACCGGGTTCGCCACTCGGTTTAGCAACACTCTTCAAAAAAATATGAAATATGTCGCTTTTCCGGTAAAGATCAACGGCAGTATTGAAGGTGTGATTAGAACCTCGCTCCCGGTATCAGGTATTGAAGAAACTTTCAAAAAGTTTTATCGGGGAGTGGCAATTGGTGGTTTGGTAATTATCCTTCTTGCTACACTTATAAGTTTTATTGTTTTCAGGCGTTTCACAAATCCATTGGGTGAATTGCAAAAAGGGGCGGAGAAATTTGCCAATGGGGAATTAGACTATAAGCTTCATCCATCAAATGTCAATGAGATAGCATCTCTGGTTGAATCTATGAATCGAATGGCCAATGAACTGAATGCAAGGATACGAACTATTGTCGAACAACGCAATGAACGGGAAGCGATATTTTCCAGTATGACCGAAGGGATTCTTGCCCTTGACGCAAAACAAAATATAGTGACTATAAATAAAGCGGCTGCGATATTATTCGATTACAATCCCGATGATGTAATTGGCAGGCCGATATATGAAACTCTGAGAATAACTGATTTGCATCGTCTAATCGATGAAACTTCGGCCAGTAAAACTACTATTGAAAAAGAAATGAAGCTCCCCGGTAAAAGTGAAAAGTATCTGCAGGCTCATGGAACGCCACTGTCCGATGTTGCCGGTAATCGAATCGGAATCGTATTGGTTTTTAATGATATTACAAGATTAAAAAAACTGGAAAATATTCGCCGAGATTTTGTTGCCAATGTTTCTCATGAATTGAAAACTCCGCTGACAACTATTTTGGGTTCGGCGGAAACACTGTTTGAAACAACCATAGAAAACCGGGAAAATAGTAAAAGATTTTTGGGTATGATTATCAGGAATTCCGAACGTTTGAATAGCCTGGTTGATGACTTGCTTGCTTTGGCCCATTTGGAAAATGAGCCTGGCGAGAATAAAATTGAGCTATCCCGATACAAGCTTGTTGAGGTTTTGAATTCATCGATTGCACTTTGTAAATCAAAAAGTGAGACTTATAAGATTCAATTAAAGAGCGAATGCGACGAGTCTCTAATCTCCAATATAAATTTCCGGCAAATAGAGCAGGCAATTACCAATCTGATTGATAATGCCATTAAATTCAGCAAGTCCGGTAACTCCATCTTTGTGAAGGCTATATCAAAAAACAATGAAATTATTATTTCTGTAGAAGATCAGGGTATTGGAATTGAGAGTAAACATCTGCCACGTTTATTTGAACGATTCTATCGGGTCGATAGTGGGCGCAGCCGAGATATGGGGGGAACCGGACTTGGTCTGGCTATAGTCAAGCATATTGCGCTGTCGCATGGGGGAAGAGTAAGCGTTGAAGCACTTTTCACAAAGGAAGCATTTTCAACATCCATTTGCCCCAAATTTAATTGATTTAGAAGTCTAGAATTCGGTCCCGATTTTTATCTTTTCTGCGAATTTACGAATTATTAATTTGTTCTTAATATAATCTTAACACTTCTAATGTTATCTCCACTAAGAATAAATATACGAAGTTAGTTTTGGGAGTGGAAAAAGGAGAAAAAATGAGAACAAGAGGAAGCAAATTAACGGCAACAATCTTATTACTTATTACCGGAGTTGCCGGATTGGCAGGCTCATCATTCGCAGCCGATTGGTGGGAAAATGTGAAGATCAAAGGTGATCTTCGCTATCGCCATGAAATGATTAGCGAGGAAGGCAAGGATGCCAGAAATCGGCAGAGAATTCGTGCCCGGCTTGCGGTGGAAGGTAAAGTAAATAACGAGATGAAGGCGGCGATTCAACTGGCCACCGGCTCCGATGACCCTGTTTCGACCAACCAGACTCTTGATGATGCTTTTACAACCAAGAGTATCGGTCTTGATTTAGCTTATTTTGAATACAAGCCTTCTAAACTCAATGGCCTCAGTATCACAGGCGGAAAATTCAAAAATCCGTTTTTCAAACCGGGTGAATCAGAACTCGTTTGGGATTCGGATTGGAATCCGGAAGGTGGAGTATTCGATTACAATTTTAAAATGGATAATCTTGGTTTTACCCTGATTGGTTCGGGACTCTGGATCGATGAAGATTCCAAAAAGAAAGATGTTTCTTTATTTGCCGGTCAGGGAGTGGTCAAGCTTCATTTTAATGAGAAAAACTCTTCAGTTGCTTTCGGTGGTTCATATTATAAATACAATAATATTATGGGACATAAAACGTTGTATGAAACTGATAACGGCAAAGGTAATTCGGTTGATATCGCTTATGATACTACATTTTATGCAACCTTCAACAATGATACTGCCATTGGCGATATTAATGAATACCATAAATATCAAAACGACTATGAAATGGTGGAATTCTTCTTTGAACTGAATCATAAATTTAACAAAATCCCGGTTACCGCGATGTTCGATTATATTACCAATACAGCGGCTGACAGCCTTACAAATGGCTGGCTGGCTGGCATCCATATTGGTAGGGCCAAAAATGTCGGCAGCTGGGTATTTCGTTATATCTATCGTAATGTCGAAAAAGATGCTGTTATTGGTGCCTTTAGCGACTCCGATTTTCGCGGTGGCGGAACCAATGCCAAAGGTCATGAAGTAGGAGGTACCTACCAATTAATGAAAAATGTCGCCTTTTCAATAAGCTATTTTATAAACGAAATCGGGATAGATCAGGATGTTACCGAAGATTTCCAGCGTATGCAGATTGACTTGCAATTAAAATTTTAAATAGTAAATTATATTAATCTGGAGGAATAATGAAAAAATTAATGATCGCAATGATGCTGATACTTTTTGGCGCAGCCAACCTGTTATCAGGCTCCACCATTACCATCAAGGGTTCTGACACCTTAGTTCGGCTCGGACAGAGATGGGCCGAAGAGTATATGAAAAAGAATAGTGAAGCTGTCATTCAAGTTTCCGGGGGCGGATCCGGGACCGGTATTGCCGCTCTCTTGAACGGCGCCACCGATATTTGTGAAGCGTCGCGGGATATGAAAGAGAAAGAATACAAACTGGCCGAGCAAAAGGGAATTAAGCCTTATCGCATCTCTGTGGCTCTTGATGGTATTGCCGTATTTCTAAATGAAAGCAACAGCGTCAAGAACCTGAATTTCGCTCAACTAAAAGGTATCTACACTGGGGCAATTACCAATTGGAAAGAAGTCGGCGGAAATGATTCCCGGATTATCATTTACAGCCGCGAAAACAATTCCGGGACCTATAGCTTTTTTAAAGAAGAAGTTTTGAATAAGGAAGATTATTCAGATTATACACAAACTTTACCCGGAACGGCCGCAGTTGTTAATGCTGTTGCCAAAGATAAAAATGGTATCGGTTATGGTGGCATTGCCTGGGCAAAGGGAGTAAAATTTGCCGCTGTGGCCAAAAAAGAGGATGGCAAATATGTTATTCCGTCATTGGAAACTATCTCCGACGGCAGTTACTCGATATCAAGAGATTTATACTGGTTTTTCAACGGCAAACCGGAGGGCGAATTGAAAAAGCTGGTCAACTGGGCTTTATCGGCAGAAGGCCAGAAAGTTGCCGAAGAGATTGATTATGTTCCGCTACCCAAAGAGCGGGCGATGTCAAGTCTGGTAAAATAGTACTATAAAACCTCCATTGGTCAATAGGCAAATTCGGGATGGTTATAATAATCATTTCGAATTGTGAATGAATATGAAAGAGCTGAAATTTAAACCAAAGTCACGACTCTGGGAATTTCTTGGCGAAAAATTTATAGCGGTTAACGCTTTTGTCGCCTTAATTGCCATTATCCTGATTTTTATTTTCATTTTTAAAGAGGCGGTTCCGATATTAACTGATCCTGAAATTCAGGAAGAAGTTACTTTGGAAAAGATGGTATTCAAGCAGGAGTTTTACGAAGGTCGTGATGCCAAATGGTCATGGCAGCCAAATTCCGAAGTCCCCAAATATTCATTATTTGCCTTATTTATTGGCACTTTAAAAGCGGCCATAATTGCGATGTTTTTTGCGGTTCCGTTAGGAATTGGTGCGGCGATATATTCCTCAGAGTTTGCCGGCAAACGAATAAGGGAAATAATAAAACCGGTTATAGAATTGCTGGCCGGGATTCCTTCAGTAGTCCTCGGTTTTTTTGCGTTAATAATACTAGCTACATTTCTTCAGAATTTGTTTGGATTAACTTTTCGCCTGAATGCCCTCAATGCCGGTATTGCTCTCGGTATTGCAATTATCCCGATTATCTTCACGGTTGCCGAGGATGCGATGACGTCGGTTCCACGCTCTTTGCGTGAAGCCGCAACCGCACTTGGGGCCAATCAGTGGCAAGTCTCTCTTACCGTTGTTTTGCCGGCGGCTCTTCCCGGAATTTCGGCCGGAGTTGTTTTGGGATTTGGTCGAGCCATTGGCGAAACAATGATTGTCCTGATGGCTTCAGGAAATGCCGCCATAATATCAGCTAATTTTTTGGATTCGGTCAGAACCTTCTCAGCCACAATTGCGGCGGAGTTGGCTGAAGTTGTCTTTGGAAGTGGGCATTACTCAGTACTGTTTTTTATCGGTTCGTTATTATTTGCATTCACCTTTATTATAAATTTCAGCGGTGATATACTTTTGACCCGAATTAAATCCAAGTTCCAAGGGAAAATGAATTAATGTCAGGGGTATCCAAAATGATAGATGCAGGACAAATCGCAGGAAACGGCCTTGATTTCAAACCAAAGATTCAAGGGAATATTCCACGCGGCCTAACGTTATTGGCCGTGATAATAATCATCATGATACTGACAATTATTCTTGGTAATATTGTTTATAATGGCGTTGGAACGATTAACTGGGAATTTTTGTCCCATCCGCCTGAAAATGGCATGGAATCCGGCGGTATCTTCCCAGCTATTTTTGGAACCGTGTTTCTTGTTATCCTGATGGTTATTGCTGTTATCCCGGTTGGCGTTTTTACTGCCATTTATTTGCATGAGTACACTTCACCGGTATCGAGATTAACCAGATTAATACGGGTGGCTATCAACAATCTGGCCGGAGTACCCTCAATTGTGTTTGGACTTTTTGGACTGGGATTTTTTATTGCATTTATTGGCGGCGGTCTGGATTCTATTTTCTACAAATCGGAAGGTCCGGTTTGGGGGCAGCCGGCAATAATATGGGCATCGTTGACTTTGGCGCTTTTGACCCTTCCTGTCGTAATTATATCTACCGAAGAGGCGATACGAACCATCCCTCGCGAATTAATAGAGGCCAGTTATGCATTAGGTGGGACAAAACTGCAGACTATCTTTCGGATTATTATACCTCAGGCATTGCCGGGAATTCTAACCGGATCAATTTTGGCCGTAAGTCGCGGAGCCGGCGAGGTGGCACCAATAATGTTTACCGGGGCCGCTTATTATTTGCCATATTTACCATCAAAGCTTAATGACCAATTTATGGAAATGGGTTATCATATATTTGTCATGGCGACCCAATCGCCCGATATTGAAGCGACCAAACCGATTTTATATGGGACTGTATTGGTTTTATTAATTCTTACATTTATGTTGAATTTTATTGCCATATATCTTCGTTCCGGTATGAGGAGAAGACGTGCAAGCCTACAATAAATCAGGAGACGGAATTACAAAAAAATCATCAATTGATGAAACTGCCAAAGAGATGTACAGGCCTGAATATAAGATGACGATAGAGAATCTTGATTTCTGGTATGGCAATAATAAAGTATTGCATGATGTCTCACTTAATATTGAGGAAAATAAAGTAACGGCCCTAATCGGTCCCTCTGGATGTGGGAAATCGACATTCTTAAGAACCTTAAACAGAATGAATGATACTATTCCCGGAACCAGAATGAATGGAATCGTGAAGCTTGATGATATAAATATATATACAGGTATCAAAGATGTTTCCCAAATTAGAACCCGCGTTGGGATGGTCTTTCAGAAATCAAATCCATTTCCGAAATCGATTTATGACAATGTTGCCTATGGACTAAAAGTTAACGGCATCAGAGATAAAGACTTGATAGCAGAAGTAGTTGAAGAATCACTTGTTCAAGCGGCATTATGGGATGAGGTCAAAGATAAACTCGATCATAGTGCCTATATGCTGTCTGGTGGACAGCAGCAGAGATTGTGTATCGCCAGAGCATTAGCCATCAGACCGGAAGTAATCCTGATGGATGAGCCAGCTTCGGCATTGGATCCTCTTTCGACATCTAAAATTGAAGATCTGATTGGAATTTTGAAAAAGAAATATACAATAATTATAGTAACTCACAACATGCAACAGGCGGCGCGGGTATCTGATTACACTGCCTTTTTCTTTCAGGGAGATTTGGTCGAATTTGGAGCAACCAAAGAGATATTTACGCGGCCGCAAAAGAAAAAAACCGAAGATTATATAACCGGACGTTTTGGATAATGAAATGAGGATATGATGACAAAACATTTTCAGAATGAAATAGATAAGCTAAAGAAAAAAATTCTGCACCTCGCCGCCATGGTTGAGGAAAATCTGCAGTTTGCCGTTGAGTCTATTACAGAATTTGATATAGGTTTGGCCGATAAAGTTATTAATTCCGACCCTGCTGTCGATTCCCTGGAAGTGGAAGTGGAGGAAGATTGTCTTAAAATTCTTGCCCTGCATCAGCCGGTTGCGGCCGATTTGAGATATATTATTGCCGTTTTAAAAATTAACAATGATCTCGAAAGGATCGCCGACTCGCAGTAAATATTGCTGAAAGAACTAAAACAATAAACCGTCATTCCCAGGTTGAAATACCGTTTGATCTGCATGAAATGCTGAACATTACGGTCGACATGGTCAAAAGCAGTGTTGATGCTCTTGTTACCAATGACACCAATAAGGCGTATCAGGTAATAGGTGAGGACGATAAAATCGATGATCTTGATGCAAACGCATTTGAAGTGGTTCAGAAACAGATTTGTATCAATCCCAAATATACTGAATATTATGTTAGTCTATTAAGTGTCTCAAGAAATCTGGAACGGATCGCCGATCATGCGACTAATATTGCCGAAGATGTGATCTATATGATAGATGGTGAAATAGTCCGCCATAAAATTGAGTAAAACAACTTTTTCTACGCAAAACTTTATTCATTTCTGAGCGACACAACCGGATCGATTTTGGCAGCACGGTTGGCGGGATAAAATCCGGCAAGTAAACTAACCAGAACTCCAAATAACAAAGCAGTCAGTACCAACCATATAGGGATATGAAATATCTCCATCGGTGGCACTCCCTCGTTTTCCATAAAAGTTTTTGCGACCAATGATCCGACTCGTGAAATTATATACCCAAAGATTACTCCGCCAATCGCACCTATTAATCCAATCAGTCCTGATTCAACCAGAAATAGTCGCCTGATATCATTCATATCGGCGCCGAGTGACATCCAAATGCCGATTTCGCGCCGCCGTTCGGTAATCGACATTATCATTGTATTTATGATACCAAGAGAAGCGGTCATCAACGCAATGATCCCGATCAATCCCAGAGCAAGGTTGAAATATCTAAAAAATTGTCGTATCTCCTTGAATTGTTCGGCAAAACTAAATGTCCTGAATCCTGCTGCTTCAATAGAATCGCGGATTGGCTCATATAATGCATTTTGTTCCATCATAACGGTCGCTTGCGAATAATCTTTTATTGGACTATTTGAATTAGCCACAAATAGATTGCCTGTCTGTAGCTCGGCAAGTATTTCCGTTGGGTTCCCGGTAAAACCGCTGGAACTGAAATCCCGGGCTGTTGCCACCGGAAGAATTATATCTTTTAGTCGTAATCGACCGTTTCGGCGCGAATTGAAAACTCCACACACCGATAACGTCTCTGCTTTGGTCTCACGATTTTTCATAAAACCATCGATAAATCGATTTAATGCCCCACCTAACTCTTCGCGAATAGCATTTTGCGCGTATTCAACAAAACGAATTGTATCAGATTGCATTTCTTTGCGTCTCGTCTGTATTATATCTGAAAGTGGCCGAAGCATAGAGACCACACCGGAATCGATTTTTGCTACTTTAATACTTATAATAACTGACTTATCCAATATACTATCAGCAGATTCGATACCAAGCTTTGCCAGAATATCCTCCGATATCAATACTTTCCGCGATGAATCAGCGGTGAATAGTTCACCAGCGGCAAGATCGGAAAACAATTTTGTTTCCACTGCTTTGGATGGCAATGCCTGAGCGGAGACGGTTGTTTCAGAGTCACCTAATTTAATAACGAGATCCAGCGATTCAAAAGGATAGACAATTTCGACTCCGGGGATTTTTTCAATATATTCAAGTGCCGCATTATTAAGTTCCGCGACGGCACTGGAATCAGTCTCCTGGGCGTTTTTGGGATATACTTGAATTACCGATAGTAAACCAAGCTTTTCAAACTGTTCGGCAATGTTAAGCTGCATCCCGGCGCCAAAAGATAACATCGCCACAAATGCGGCGATTGCGATGACAATTCCGGAAAATGTCAGAACCGAGCGAAGTTTCATCCTCCAGAGGTTTCCAGTTGCTGTCGCAATTAGATCACGAAAGGTCATTTGGTTTCCTTTCCTGATCAACAATTTGCCCGTAGTGCATCTGCATAATTTTGTTGGATACATTATTGGCAAGAGTAAGATCGTGAGTCACCATTATGATGGTCAGCCCTTGTTTGTTTAGCTCAGATAACAGGGTCATGATGTCATTTGTATTTTTTTCATCCAGATTTCCGGTTGGCTCATCTGCGAAGAGAATATCAGGACTTTTGACAAGTGCACGAGCGATTGCGACCCGCTGCTGTTCGCCGCCGGAAAGATCGGCTGGCCGATGATCAGATCTATCGGCAATACCAAGTTGAGAAAGCATTTGTTCTGACAAAAATTGTCTTTTTGATTTTGGCGTTCCATTAAAATACAAGGCGAGTTCCACATTCATCTGTGCTGTAAGGTGAGGAACCAGATTAAATGCTTGAAAGACCATTCCAATTTTATTTGCTCGATAAGAGGAAAGTTCCTGGCGATTCATACTGCTAAGCGATTTATCCTCAAAAAATATATCGCCCGAAGTTGGTCGATCCAACCCGGCCAAAAGATTTAACATTGTTGATTTTCCCGAACCGGACGAGCCGATTAGCGATATAAAGTCGCCGCACTCAATAGATAAACTTACTGAATCGACAGCTTTGACCACAGCAGTTTTCCGCCGATAGAATCGGCAGACATTATCTGTATATAGCCACGGTTTATCCATAAGTCTTATAATATACTACGAAATTATATTGAAAATGTTTTTTATTAGAAAACTGTTAGAAGGTTCGATATTTGAAAGAAATCAGACTAAAATGAATATCAAAATATCACAATTTGATAAACAAAAAAAAAGACCGGTCAAAGGCCGGTCTTCTTGGAAATAGATTCCGCACCCAGTGGGCACGGGATTTATAACTTTACAGCGGGGCTATCTGCGAGAGCCGTTACCACTATCGTTACGCGGTTTAGCTTCGTTGACATTTAATGCCCGTCCATTAAGATCCTGCCCATTAAGGCCACTAATGGCAGCGCTAGCCTCGTCATTTGCTGACATTTCGACAAACGCGAATCCTTTTGCTTTGCCGCTTTCTCTGTCAGTAATAACTCTAACGGTTGAAACCTCACCATAACCTTCAAAGGCCTGGCGTAACTGATCTTCTGTCGTTTCAAACGACATGTTTCCGATGTAGATATTCATTCTACACTCCTTAATTGCTTATCCGAGAGTGAATAACTTCACAACGAAGTAAGAATACTCCAGGATAAATATAATATTGCGCATAATCGCGCGATAAATTCGAGATTAAGCTTTGGCGGAGAGTTGTAAATTAAGACAAAACTACGAGAAAGGTCGAACTCAAATCACATTAACTTCTAATTATACGCTATTCTTCGACAAAAACCTACAATTACTTTGGCAAAACGCTATCTATTTTAGATTTGCTTCTTGCTGCAATCCTAAAAAAACTCACGTTTTTATCAAAAATAGTCTTAAGTCTGTGTATTGCAACATGAACATGGAATTAAAATTTTCCAATCCTAATGGATTATACTATCAAAAATTGCGAAAATATTTTATTTGCGTAAATACTTTTCGTATTTAAATGATCATTCTTGAAGTTTTGAATCTCCCTTAGCCATCCGGTTATCTATATTCAAGTCTCCCGAAAAGGTAGCTTTTTAGTTGACGCAATATCGAGCATATGGTAGACTTCAATATTATAAGAAAGTGCTATATAAAATTATGATGGTCTTAATGGCAAAAAAGATCGTCAGTCCCGGAATCGGCGGTGTGATTGCACCATTTACAGTGAAATAATAAAAAGTAATCTGAAAGGAGTCTCAATATGGGAGACAAAGGCGGAAAAAAGGATAAGAAAAAAAGTGATGATCAAAAGAAAAGCAAACAGAATCAGCAAAACAAAAAGAAGCAGGATAAGCAAGAGAAGTAATAATAGACCGCTCCGTAAGAAGAAATTAGGATATATATGCTCACAAACCGAGATTTTTGACAAAGGTCAGGGAATTTGATTGATTGACAGTCAGGTTCTGACAATTCTTTTTAACTTCACTTCTGTTTTTCAATTTGTTTCAACATCCAATTTAATAATTATCAATGTTTTGATTCTTTCATGATGTCGGCTTATTGCTGGCTGGCTAATTGTGTTTGAAAATGCCATAAAATATTGTCTCCTTAACAAATCAATTTATATAACTTCCGAGTTGATAAACTTCAGAAGTTTAGCAGCAAGGAGTCGGTTTAAGCCTGTGACAACCACCTAATAGGTGCTTTGGATTATGAGCCTGTACAGAAGTCCAAACAGCAGAAAGCTCCGGACACTAAAAGGCAATAATAGCAACAACTTAGATTGAGCCTTTTGTCTGGTGTTTTCTCTTATTATCTGCTGTTCTTGCTTGTTTTGTTAGAAAACTGTTAGATGGAGAATTACGTCAAACCAGTGATTTATGAATGACTTAGGGAGATTTTTAGTTTATATTCCTAAATAGGAACTATTTTACAATAATATTGTTATAAAAAATGTGAAGCAGATAGATAAAAAGATCTCACCTTTGATGGAGACCTTTGACGAGGTTTGTAAAGCAAAAGATCTTAGAATTACACACCAAAGAACTGAAATATTTCGTGCCCTCATTCAACATACCAACCATCCCACAATCGAAAATGTTTTTAATCAGGTTCGGAAATACTTAAAGACGATTTCATTGGATACAGTATACCGCACGATTTCGACTTTCGAAGAACATGGATTGATTAAGAGAGTACAACTTGTAGATAACACATCTCGTTTTGATATAAATTTATCTGTTCATCACCATTTTATTTGTTTACGATGTAAAAAGATCAAGGATTTCTATTGGCCTGACTTTGATCAAATGAAATTACCAAAGTCGGTTTGCGATTGGGATTATGTAGATTTTAAGCATGTCGTCATCAATGGCTTGTGCTCTCAATGTAAGAAAAAAAGGAAATAGACTGGAACAATGTCGGATTGGTTTTGATTATGCTCGTTAATAAGAATAATTACTATATAATAAAAACTATAGAAAAAGGAGACAAATTATGTCCAAAAAGAAAAAACAACTAACAACTTCTGCTGGGATTCCGGTAGGAGACAATCAAAACTCACTGACAGCCGGTCCTCGTGGGCCATTGTTGATACAGGATTGGCAGCTTTTTGAAAAACATGCGCACTTTAACCGTGAAAGAATTCCAGAAAGAGTAGTACATGCCAAAGGTTCGGGGGCTTACGGCACTCTTACGATTACCAAAAATATTACAAAATATACCAAAGCCAAAATTTTCGAGGTTGGCAAGAAAACTGAGATGTTCTTACGTTTTTCAACTGTGGCCGGTGAGCGAGGAGCTGCCGATGCCGAACGTGATGTCAGAGGATTTGCTCTAAAGTTCTACACAGAAGAAGGTAACTGGGATTTAGTTGGAAATAACACCCCGATCTTCTTCATAAGAGACCCTTACAAATTCCCGGATTTCATTCATACTCAAAAGCGTGATCCTAAAACCAATCTGAGAAACAATACCGCTCAATGGGATTTTTGGTCATTGTCACCAGAGAGTATGCATCAAATTACTATTCTTTTTTCCGACCGCGGGCTTCCCCGCAGTTATCGTCATGTAAATGGATATGGCAGTCACACCTACAGCTTTATAAATGCCAAAAATGAGAGGTTTTGGGTTAAATTTCACTTCAAAACAGCCCAGGGAACCAAGAACATAACCGGGGCGGAATCGGCCATGATTATCGGTTCTGACCGCGAAAGCCATCAGCGTGATCTTTTTGAAGCAATTAAAAAAGGTAGCTTCCCGAAATGGAATATGAAAGTTCAGATTATGACCGAAGAGCAGGCTCTTAAAACATCCTATAACCCGTTTGATTTAACAAAGGTCTGGCCCCATGGTGAATTCCCGCTGATTGATGTTGGGGTATTGGAACTGAATCGCAATCCGGAAAATTATTTTGCCGAGGTTGAACAGTCGGCTTTCTCACCGGCCAATGTTATTCCCGGTATTGGACATAGTCCGGACAAGATGCTTCAATTTAGGGTTATCTCATACGCCGACGCTCATCGGTACAGGCTTGGCGTAAATTATGAGAATCTGCCCGTAAACATGCCGCATAATAAAGCCAATACTTATCACCGCGATGGAAAAATGAGATTTGATGGTAATGCCGGTGGATTGGTTAATTATGAGCCAAACAGTTTTGATGGCCCGGTGGAAGATTCTAAATATAAGGAACCGCCGTTGAAAATAGATGGTAACGCTGATCGGTATAATCATAGTGATGGAAATGACGATTATACCCAGGCTGGAAATTTATATCGATTGATGCCGGATGATGAGAAAGATCGTCTTCACAAGGCCATTGCAGGCTCTATGGAAGGTGTTCCGAAAGAAATCATCGAACGACAGATGAAGCACTTTGAAAAAGCTGATCCGGCATACGCGAAAGGTGTCAGAAAGGAGCTTAGAAATTAAGCGCGACCTTATTTCATTATCAATAACGCCCCAAAAGGGGCGTTATTTGTATATATCTTTCTACCAATAGCAACTAACAGAAAATAACAAAAAAGATCACTTTGACCTTCGGGCTGCCAACTTTGATTGAATTATGATTTGTGTGGATGTGTATGTTATTGTGGAACAATGATTTTTGGTAGCGGGGCAGATACTATCTGATGAGGATTTGAACTTGCGACTGGGGTTTATCCCGCTACCTGGGCGGATTATGAGCCTGTACAGAAGTCCAAACAACAGAAAGCACCGGACGCTTACCGTTTTTTGAAAATATAAAAATTGAATCCGGTGGTGCCGGTTTTGGCTAATTCTGTCAGAAAAATGTTGGAAAGAGGTGTATGTCAAAATGTATAGGGTACTCCGCAAGTAGGTTGTCGGCATCCCCATCCCAAACTCAATTATCTCAGAGGATACAAGAAAAACCCCCCAATTACC
>JAQBFG010000178.1:0-5412 GCA_032123495.1 Candidatus Zixiibacteriota bacterium
AAAATATGACGCGCTGCTATCCGATACCGGACGGATGACTGCCGAAGATGTGGCGCAAAAGCACCTTGGTGTTGATTTGACTAAACCGGATTTCTGGTCCGCTGGCGTTGAACAGGCTCTCGGCGATATCGACCCGTTTGTGAAACTGGTTGATGAAGTTACAAAATAGATTAAATAAAGCTAAAAGGTCAGGTGCAATTTAGAGCCTGACCTTTTTTTATAATTCTATCCCCGCCTTCTAAACCCCCAGCGTCTGGGCCGCCAATTCGTAATCATGAGGCGCCACCCAAAGAATATAACCGAAGCCGCCCCGGCCATCAGTCGTGCCATTGGCTGCATAAACATTAATTCCAGCGTCGGTCAATTTTCTGTGATACTCTATCAGGACACCAAGCCGATCATCACCGCGGATTAAAAACGCCTTTTTTGGTCCAACTAGCGGGATGCCTGATTCTTCGGAGGCCATTTTCAGTTTTTGAGCATCTTCAGGGAAAAAACAGATCTGCACTTCATTTTCGTCTAAAGGAAAGGCGGTGAAGTTTATTAAATTGACACCGTGGGTACTGCAAAACTCAAGCAGTCTTCCAGCCTCTCCCGGCTCATCCAATACAACCGCATAGAAATACTCAACTCTTTGTATTACATCTACCATTGAACTCCTCCTGCAAAATATTAAAAAACAAACTCTATCGCTATTGATACCCTCTATGTATATAATTTACGTTGCCATGCCTCAATTCGCAATTATTTCTATAAAAAAACCGGCCCAAATTGACCGGTTTTTTACAGTAATTCTATTTCTCTTTATTCAGCGCGCGGTAATATTATATAAAATGGTACCGATCCTGAGTGATCCCTATAAGAAGGGTCTTCGCCATAAGTATGTTCATTGGATGCGGCAATAGAGACCTGAATAGAATCCAAGGTCGCCAAGTCGACATCATTTGACGTTGCCGGTGCAAGAGTCCGGGAAAGAACAACTGTCCAGGTGTGCGGCGAACTTACGTCATCATAAACCGAAGCGGCCAAAACATTCCAGCGGTCTTGACGTGTTGCGCTTGAATAGATTGTGGTGTCAATAGCATATCCCGGCATTTTATATCCGGCTACAGAATCCCATCCAATAAATGGATTGGGATCAAACTCAACAACATCGCTGTAATACAAATATGATCCGTGAAAAGCGGTATCATCAGGGTGCATCCATTTCGGTGTTGATGCTAATCCCGGCCGACTGACCCAGTTTGCTTGATACGGCCACTGGGGATTTAGAGCGACGATTGGGTCAAGAAAATTCCCGGAACCGGTCCACCAATTATCTTCAGCAAGATAGGCCGGAGCTAATTTGGCAGCTTTCCAGCACCAGGCATCAACATGACCACCACCAGTTGTCGCCATACCGTAGGCCACAGCATGACACATTGACGAACAATCAGCACCCTCGGTCCCGTTATCTCCGGCATCGAAAATAATCATAAAGGCATCCTCGCCGCCATTATAATCGGCACGTTCAATTTGCTGCCATAAGCCAATTCCGGTTAATTTCAGACTATATTTTCCCCAGATATCCGGAGTTGGATCCTTCCACTTTGCCCAGATATACAACATATCAGATTTCAAAATCGCTTTCATCATCACCGTATCTTTTATCATCTGCAGATTCTGTCCATAGTCAGAAGTAAAACCAATTTGCACAACGGCCGGATCGATAGTTGCCCAGACGGCATCATTGGCGTCGATTGTCGATGGCGCCGCCGCAAGAGTATCGGCCACCAAACGCGGGATAACTATTGGATCAATAATAGGGCCAGTCGGCGGTGGGTCATCTTTACCACAACCAACAATCAGACAGCCAATTATAACACAGAAAATCAAGAATAAACTTTTCATATAACCTCCAAAAATAATAAAAGAACTTTCCTTCAAAATAGGTGATAGATTACGTCAAGTCAATTACTAATTGAAGCGACGCAAAAACCAAGATTGTCCTTTAAGATAATTTAATACTAAATCTTCCTGAGAACTATCATGGTCAGATCATCAAAAATATGAGTCGATGACGCAAAAGAGATCAATTCGTCATAAATTAACAGCCGAATATCACGAGCTGATAGATTTTTATTTTTAACGAGAATCTCTACCAGTCTCTCCTCCCCAAATTGTTCACCTTTATCATTTTCGGCTTCAGTGACACCATCAGTATAAAAAAATAATAAATCACCTGAAACCAGGAATATTGGACGCTCCTCGTAATCAGCATCTGGGATAACTCCAAGAGCCGGGCCGCCTTCCTTAAGAAAAGACACTTTATCTTTCTTATGGATATGAATCGGCTGATTATGCCCGCAGTTGGAAAATGTAAAAATATCATTTTTTGAATCAAGGACACCATAAAATGCGGTGACAAAATTGCCCAGTTCAATTGAATCGCAAAGAAGACTATTTACTTTTTTACAGATAGTCCTTAAGGCAAAATTGTTCCTTATCTCGGCAATCAACGAAGCTCGAAATGATGCCATAATTATCGCGGCCGGGATACCCTTGCCGGAAACATCGGCAATGGCAATACCGGTTTGATTATCAATAATTTTAATATAATCATAATAATCGCCGCCAACTTCGCCTGAAGGAATATTGATTCCGGATATATCATACCCATCTATATTTGGCCTTTTTTTGGGCAAAAATGTCAATTGGATTTGACGGGCGATTGCAAGTTGCTCCTCAAACCGGCGATTTTCGAGCATTTTGTTATGCATCACTGCTCTTTCCAGCGATATTGCCGCCTGACTGGCAAAGGTGGTTAAAAGATCAAGACTCTTTTCATCATAAGCCGCCAGTTTATTTGATTCGAGGGTCATAACGCCAATTACACGACCATCAATTTTTAACGGGGTCACTATTTCTGATTTGGTTGGCTGGTGGACATTGACATAACGGTCATCTTTTGATACATCGGGAACAATAACCGATTTTCCCGATTTGGCCGCCCAGCCAACTAACCCCTGACCAAATTTCAATTCCGCAAATTCTTCGGCCCTGACACCATACCCTTCAGCATAAGCGGTTTTTAGTCCATGCTTTTTTTCATCGATCAAATAAACACCGCCGGCATTATACCCAACAACTTTGCGGAGAGAAGCGAGAATCAATTTTAGTACTTCGTCAACATTAAGGGTACTAGAAAGCTTTTTGCCAACCTCATACAGTAGTCGCCTGTCTCGCGCCTCTTTTTTGGCATCACGGTATAAATTAGCATTATCAATAGAAACGGCAAACTGATTGGCCAAACCTATCAGCGTATCAAGGTCCTCATCGGTAAAACCGCCATTTCTCTTATTAATAGCCTCAACCACCCCGATCATCTGTCCACGCCCAATAAGCGGTATTGCCAAAATCGATTTAAATTTGATCTTGGTAAGCTCCTCGATCTTTTTATAAAATCTCTTATCCGAGGCGACATCATTGACAATAAGCGGTTCTCGATTCTCGGCAACCCAGCCAATTATTCCGGCACCTTTTGGAATTTTAAAATATTCTATTTTCGGTTCATAGCAGCCACAGTCGCTCTTCGGCTCGAGGCATTCACAGAAACGAGCCCTGACCAATTCTACCTGATCGTCTATTCTATATACCATCGCCGCCTCGGAATCGCTTGCCTTTGCGGTTAATTCCAAAACAAGCTTCATAAGCGCTTCATAATCAAGTGTTGAATTGAGCATGCGCGCGGCATGAAGAAACAGCTTTTCCATTTTTGTTTGTCTGGCCATATATATATTCCTTAGCAGCCCAAGTTAAGACTGCCGACAAAAAAGTCAAGAAACAATCCTGATTTCTCTGTCGGCAGCAACATATAGAATACTTAAAGATTAAAGATTGGTGCCTGGTTGATTTATTTCACTCATAGTGCCCAGAGATTTCGGTCAAGCGACCGATAGTGAATCGCCTCGGCTATATGTGGCATTTCGATATTTTCACAATTTTCGAGATCAGCAATAGTCCGCGACACCTTTAAAATCCGATCATAAGCACGTGCCGAAAGTCCCTGTTTTTTTATTGCCAATCCGAGAAGCGAATTTGATTTCTCGTCAATGGCGCAATATTTTCTGATATCTTTTGACTGCATATGCGCGTTACAGTATATTTTTGTCTCTTCCTCAAATCTTTTCAATTGAACTCCACGAGCCCGATCAATATTGACCTTTATCACCTCTGATTTGACCCCCGATGTATCCGATGTAAGCTCCTTAAATTTCACCGATGGCACCGTAATATGAATATCTATCCTATCCAAAAGCGGGCCGGAAATACGAGACATATATCTCTGTATCACGGCGGTTGTGCAGTTGCATTCATGGTTGTTATCGCCGAAATATCCACATGGGCATGGATTCATCGCCGCCGCCAGCATAAATGAAGCGGGATATGTTAGAGTCGTGGTCGCTCTTGATAAAGTCACCTGGCCATCTTCCATCGGTTGGCGCATAACCTCCAATACATCTTTGCGAAACTCGGCTATTTCATCCAGAAACAAAACACCATGGTGCGCCAACGAAACCTCACCCGGCTTGGGAATCCTCCCGCCGCCAATCAGCCCGGCATCGGAGATAGTATGATGTGGCGAACGGAACGGACGAGTGGCAACAAGGGCGGTATTTCCTGGGATAAGTCCTGCCACAGAATGGATCTTGGTGGTTTCTAAAGCTTCGGGGAGAATCATATCGGGAAGAATAGTCGGAAGCCTTCTGGCCAGCATCGTTTTGCCGGAGCCGGGAGGACCAATCATTATGATATTGTGCCCCCCGGCAGCTGCCACCTCCAGTGCCCGCTTGGCAGATTCCTGCCCCTTGACATCACAAAAATCGACATCATACTTCCGCGATGCCGAAAAAACCGACGCCATATCAAGCTTAAAAGGTTTAATTGTTGATTCATCCTCAAGAAAATGAATTGCTTCGCGCAGGGTGCCAATCGGATAAACCGGAAGGTTTTCGGCCATAGCCGCTTCCGAAGCATTTTCACGAGGGACTAAAATTCCTTTGATTTTACTGCCACTTTTGCTGACCTCCATCGCCATCGGCAGGACCCCGGGAACCGCACGAACCGTGCCATCAAGAGAAAGTTCACCAAGCATCACAAAATCGTCAAAATCTTCTCTCAAAATCTGACCGGTGGCGGCAAGAATCCCAATAGCAATCGGCAGATCAAACCCGGCACCCTCTTTGCGAATATCGGCCGGGGCCAGATTTATTGTGATTTTTTTGGCCGGGAAAACAAAATCTGAGTTTTTTATGGCGGCAGTGACCCGTTCCTTGGATTCCCGAACGGCGCCATCGGGCAGTCCAACTGTTATAAATGTCGGCAGTTGTTGTTGAATATCAGATTCTACTTCAACCGTGTAAGCATTAACCC
>JAQBFG010000179.1:0-37004 GCA_032123495.1 Candidatus Zixiibacteriota bacterium
AACCGATTCGTTTTCAGGATGAGCGAGATGGAAGGTATTTTGACACCAACATATATCCTGTTTTTGATGACAAAGGCAAAGTTGTGGCACTTGCATTGAATGCCCGAGATGTCACCAGACACAGGCAGGCAGAGATAATGCTAAGATCATTAGTTGAAGGAACGGCCGAAGCGACCGGCCGGGATTTCTTTAATAAATTGGTCCAGCATCTGGCCACCTCACTAAACTGCCGGCATGCTGTAATTGGAGTCATTAATAGGACCGAGCCGGGTCAAATTATGACCCTTTCCTGCTGGAACAAAGACAAAATTGCCAAAAACTACAGTTTTGATATAATCGGAACGCCATGTGAAAATATTGATAAGAGAAATATCTGTTTTTACAAATCGCAGGTAAAGAAAAAATATCCAAAAGATAAATGGCTGGCCAAGAACAAGATAGAGTCATACCTTGGGATTCCAATACTTAATCCAAAAGGAAATCCTATAGGTATTTTGACGGTAATGGATACCAGGGAGTTTTCAGATGATTTAATTGATGGAGCCCATTCACTAATGGCAATTTTTGCCTCACGAGCGGCAGCAGAAATAGAACGAATACACGCCGAGGATGAGCAACGGGCAATTGCCAATCGTCTCATGGAAGAACAAAAGGCATTACTTGATAAGCATGTTGCCCTTAAACAAATACTGGAACATATGGAAGCCGAAAAATTGGATTTCAGGCATGAGATTTCATCCAGTATGGAACAGGCGCTGATGCCGTTTATTAAAAAACTGCGAAATAAAGGCGGAAATCTATCGAATAAAGATATTGAGTTATTCGAAGATGCCGTTAAGTCTATAACCGGCATTGCGATAGATGATTTCAAGGCCAATTACGCCAAATTAACGGCAAGAGAGATGGATATATGCGATTTGATAAAAAAGGGAGAATCATCGCAAGAAATAGCTGATACTTTACATCTCTCTTTACAAACAATCCAAAAGCATCGAAGTTCTATCCGCAATAAACTCCAGTTAAAAAACAAAGAAATCAATTTGTCGGCATATCTTCGCTATAAGTAAATTAAAAATTAACCTACCCATTTTCTACCCATTAAATCCATCTGGCGTAAAATTCAATTTATTCCGATTTTAACACTGAAGATGATTAAAGTAAGAATTAACGATTAAGTCGGTATGAAAAAATAATGACAAATAGCCAAAAAAAATTACCATTTACACAACTAATGGTCAGTATTGTACCGAAAAAATCGGGAGTTTATACTCTCTGGGATCAGAAGGGTCAAATAATTTATATTGGTTCGGCGGACAAAACAAATAGCCTGTATGAGGAACTTAATCAGCATTTTGATAATACTCATTCAATCTCAATCGACGGCATTTATGATTTCCAGGTAGAGGTATGCAATAATCCCGAAAGACAGCAAATTGAACATTTGGAGAATCATAAAAAAAATCATGGCTATCTTCCGGATTATAATGAAAAACTCATGTTGCCAAATATGAGAGGGGAATGATTCGCTCTTACCGAAAAGTCTATTATAAGAAAAAAACACCATTGATTTGACATTTTGAATGCTCTTTAAAAGGGGCAATGACCTGGGAAGTAATCAAATATTTTGATAGCTTCTCAGGTTTTTTTATGGACAATTATCCACAGCCACAGATTGTTTTTGTTGATTTTCGGATGTAATCGAGTTATTAAAATCAGGATGAAACATACAAAGATACTTGCCACATACGGCCCCTCAATTAACTCGGTAGAAATACTCCATAGGCTGATGGCTGAGGGAGTTAACGCTTTTAGAGTTAACTGTTCACACGGTGATAAAAGCGACTTTCTCAGCGCCGCCAGCACTATTCGCGATGCCTCCGCAGGTTCTGATTTCCCTATCGGACTCCTATTTGATATCTCCGGACCAAAATTACGTCTGGCTCGATTTGAAGGTGAGATCGCTCTTGAAAAAGGCGATGCCATCACTATTTGTGCCGGGAACTCCGATATAGAAAATCGAATCATCGGGGTTAACCATCCGGAGATCATCAGTTCCGTTCGAATGGGTGAAAGAATAATGATTGACGACGGCAACCTCCTTCTGAAAATACTGGAAGTAAATAAAGACGGGGTGATCGCCGAGGCCCACAACAAATATACGCTTCTTCCTGCTAAAGGAATCAACCTTCCCGACACCGATATAAAAATCCCGACGATCACTGACAAGGATCGCGAAGATATTAAAACTGCGGTTGAAGTTGATGCCGATTTTATCGCTCTTTCTTTCGTAAGGTCGGGAGATGACATTATCGAAGCGCAAAAGCTGATAAAACTTTACGGCGGGCGACAGAAGATCATTGCAAAGCTCGAAAAAAGGGAAGCGATTGAAAATCTGGATAGGATCATATTGCTTGCCGACGGTGTCATGATTGCTCGCGGCGATCTTGGAGTGGAACTCCCCCCTGCCGAACTGCCACGGCTGCAAAAACGTATTATCAGGAAAGCCAATCGCCACCATCGTCCGGTTATAGTGGCAACACAGATGCTGGAATCGATGCGGTTTTCTCCTCGTGCCACACGGGCTGAAATTAATGATGTGGCGACGGCAGTATTTGATCATGCCGATACGGTGATGCTCTCGGCTGAGACAGCCACCGGCGAGTATCCCCTCGAAGCGGTGCAGGTGATGACGGCCGCTATCAATTCCGCTGAACTGGATAATGACCGGCCAAGAATATTGTTTGACGAGCAGTTCATCGAGGAACCAATTGCCTACACTATTGCCGGCGCGGTCAGCTCCACCGAACAACTGAGTCAGACCAAAGCGATCTTTGCCATGACAACCACAGGATATACCGCCAGTCTTATCTCAAAGCTTTTTCAGGGAGTGCCAATAATCGCATTAACCGCCGACCATAAAGTAAGGAATCAACTTGCTTTGCTCCGCTCGGTGTATCCTCTGCCGGTTGGAATCTTTACTTCGCTTAATGGCGTTATTGAGAAAGTGAATGAAGTCTCCCAAAAGTATGGCCTTGCCGACAAAAACAACAATGTAATTATCACCGGTGGTTACCCATTTGGCAAAGGCACAACAACAAATTTCATGATGATTCATATCGTGGAATAAATATCCCATGATATTCATGGTTAAATAAGACCAATTCTTTCTTACAATAATATCAAAAACTGACCAGCCGAACTGCATACTTGCCTGAGATCAATATGCCGTAAACCCAGCCCGCTTAGTTTAATTTGCCATTATCCTTAGATACTCTGTAATATGTTGTGAAACAAAGAATTACATCATGGATTAAAGTAACATGAAGTCAGCAAAGAGATTCAAATAGCCATATTTATAGTCATTTGTCTATTTCGGTTGGAAGAGCCATTTATAGGTTCAATTTTTCTTGACATAATCAGGAATTGTATAATATTGCCGATTGTGAAAGATTGAACTGGTATGGAATGCGGAAAATTACTGGGGAAATATAGGTAGTATTCGAATATTACTTCTTAAGAGAAAATAATCCTGAAACTAACATTATTTAAAGTGGACTTAATAGGCAAATATGAAAACTGATAAAATTATTATTCACGAGGTGGGGCCGCGCGATGGCCTGCAGGTTGAAAAAACTATTGTTCCATTAACAGAAAAAATAGCGTGGGTCGATGGAATCAGAAACAGCGGCATAGATATTATCCAACTTGGTTCATTTGTAAATCCCAAAGCGGTCCCGCAGATGGCCGACACCGATTTGCTTTTTGAACACTATCGTAAACCAGAAAACAAACCTGAAAATCTGATTCTATCCGGGTTAGTACTTAATGAAAGAGGATTGGATCGCGGTATGGAATGCGGCGTCGAGATGTTCTGTATGGGTGTTTCGGCAAGTGAAACCCACAGTCAGAAAAACACCCGGATGACCCCAGCGGAAGCATTGGGACGAATCATTCCGATGGCCAAAAAGGCGATTGAGGCTGGCAAGAAAGTGCAGGTATCGGTGCAGTCTGCTTTTGGATGCGGGTTTGAAGGTGTCATCCCGAAAGAAAAGGTCTTAACAATTGTCAAAGAGTATCTATCTTCAGGGATCAAAAATATAAGTCTGGCCGATACTGCCGGACATGCCCAGCCGCAACAGGTGGAAGATCTGTTTGGCAGCATCTTAGAACTTGATAACAGTGCAGAATTGGCCTGCCATTTCCACAATACCTATGGTCTGGGATTGGCTAATTGTTACGCCGCCTTAAAAGCCGGGGTCACTTCATTTGAATCTGCCTACGGTGGCTTGGGTGGCTGTCCCTTTACAAAATTGCCGGCTGGCAACGTCAGCACCGAGGATTTGGTTCATTCGCTACAGCGGATGGGTTATCGAAAAGATATAAACCTTGATTCACTTTTAGATACGGCCAGAGCGATCGGCACATTTTTCGATCGAGAACTGCCCGGTTCAATTTTAAAATCCGGATCAATTGTTGACTTTAAGAAAGAGTAAGTAGGAAGCATCATGAAAATTTTGGAAAACGTTCGTGTTATTGACTTGACCAATGTTTTGTCAGGTCCGTTTTGTACTTTGCATCTCGCGTTGATGGGAGCTGAAGTTATTAAAATCGAGGTTCCCGGAAGTGGGGATCTGGCCCGCAAACTCGGCAATACTCCTGCACTCAATCAGCAATTGATGGGGACCAGCTTTCTGGCCCAAAATGCCAACAAAAAATCGCTGACCTTAAATTTAAAAGCTGAAGAAGGAAAAGAGATTTTCCGCAAACTTCTTATGACAGCTGATGTTGTTGTTGAAAATTTCCGTCCCGGGGTTATGAAACGATTAGGATTCTCGTGGGAAGAGATGTCCAAAATAAATCCGCAGCTTGTTTATTGTGCAATTTCCGGATTTGGGCAGACCGGTCCCGATGCATTCAAACCTGCTTACGATCAAATTATTCAGGGTCTGTCTGGAGAGATGGATGTTAACGGCGATGAACGGCTTCATCCACTGCGGGCCGGTTTCCCGGTTTGTGATACGGTTGGCGGGTTAAATGCAGCTTTTGCGGTTATGGCAGCTTTGTATCATAAAGAGAAAACCGGCGAAGGTCAGGCGATTGATATTGCACTATTAGATTCTATCATGCCGCTGATGGGCTGGGTCGCCGCTAATTTATTAATTGGCGGGAAATCGCCGATCCCAATGGGCAATGATAATTTCACCGCCGCACCATCAGGGGTGTTTAAAACAAAAGATGGTTTTATAAATATCGCCGCCAACAAACAGGAACAGTGGGAATCCTTGGCTGATATTGTCGAACTGCCGGAACTTAAAACCGATTCCCGCTTTCAGGAACGCGATACAAGAAAAGCAAACCGGAAAGAACTGACTCCGATCCTCGAAGAAAAACTGACTCAAAACAATACCATATATTGGGTCGATGCTTTTAACGCCAAAGGAATTCCGTCGGGCGATATTCTTAATCTTGAAAAAGCATTATCAAGCGAGCAGATCAAACATCGCGAGACAATCGCAAGTATTAATGAAAAAGAAATCGGTGATCTAAAACTATTTAATCTTTCCGCGAAATTTTCCAAAACACCCGGAAGTATCGACTCTCCCCCGCCGCGCTTATCGGCCAACACTGATGAAATTCTGGGGCAGCTGGGATACTCTTCAGATGAATTAAAAAGTTTAAAAGAAAACAAAATAATCTAATCGAATGAATTGTAGATTTTGGAGATAGGAGTTTATTTAATGGGAATGACCTTCGTTCAGAAAGTAATTGCCAAAGCATGCGGCAAAGATTCTGTTGCAGTGGGAGATGTTGTCGAACCAGCTGTCAATCTGGCGATGTCTCATGAAAATGGCGCACTGGCAATGACGCAGTTTCAGGAAATATATAAAGAAATCGATCTGGAAGCTAATATCTGGGATCCGGATAAGATAGCAATCATTTTCGATCATCGGGTTCCGGCTGAATCTGCCAAAACTGCGACCAACCAGAAAAAACTGAGAGCTTTTGTCGGTGAACAGGGGATCAGCAAATTTCATGATATTCGTGGTGATGAAGGCGGTATCTGCCATCAGATTCTTCCCGAAAACGGCTATGTCCGCCCCGGTGAAGTTGTTGTTGGGACCGATAGTCATACCACCAGTCATGGTGCCTTGGGTGCTTTTGCATTCGGAATCGGTGCCACAGAAATGGCGGCGGTCTGGGCGCTGGGCAAAGTCCTCAATGTTGAGGTCCCGGGGACAATCAAAGTAGAAGTGAATGGAAAATTTGCCAAAAATGTCGGGCCAAAAGATTTGATCTTACACCTGATCGGGAAAATTTCGTCTGAAGGTGCCAATTTTAAGGTGCTTGAATTCCACGGCGAAACTATTCGTTCGATGTCAACATCCGGTCGTTTGGTTATCTGTAATATGTCAGTTGAGGCCGGAGCAACGGCCGGAATAGTTCCTCCCGATGATGAAACTGTCCGCTATCTCAGAGAAGTAGCCGGTGTCACCAATGAACTCGATGTTTTCTCACCCGATGATGATGCTGTTTATGAAAAAGTGGTCGAGATCGACGCCTCCAGTTTGGTTCCGCAGATAGCTTGTCCGCATACGGTTGATAATATCAAAAATATTGATGAAGTCGTCGGAACCAAGATCGATCAGATCGTTGTCGGTTCCTGTACTAATGGTCGCCTCGATGATATCGAAACGGCGGCAAAAATTCTCAAAGGTAAAAAGGTCAATAAACAAACTCGGATGCTGGTCTTCCCTGCCACCTGGAGAATATATCGCGAAGCATTAAAGCTTGGTTATCTTGGTGACATTATCGATGCCGGTGCGGTTGTTTGCAATCCCGGATGCGGTCCCTGTCTCGGTGTGCATCAAGGTGCTTTGGGAGATAATGAAGTTGCATTGGCAACCACCAATCGGAATTTTAAGGGTCGCATGGGTAACCCCGGAGCCGAAGTATATCTTTGCTCCCCTGCGGTCGCTGCAGCCAGTGCCATAACCGGTGTTATTACTATTCCGGCACAGGAAGGAAACTAAGATGGGTAAAGTTATTTATAAAATAGGCGATGATGTCTCAACCGATATTATTTATCCCGGTCGTTTTATGGCGACGGTGCTTCCGACCGAAACGCCGCAATTTGCATTTGCAGATGATAAAGAATTTAATACGAAATTGAATAATAAAGAAATTCCGGCCGGTAGTTTTATTGTTGCCAATGACAATTTCGGCTGTGGCTCATCACGTGAGCAGGCGGCGTCCTGTTTAAAAGGATGGGAAGTAACTATTGTTGCCAAACATATTGCTCGGATATTTTTGCAGAATTCAATCAATCTTGGATTAAATGTCGTGATTTGTCCCGATATTGAAGCCGATATGGATGATGATCTGGAAGTAGCTGGTGATGTTCTCAAAAATATTACCAAGGGCAAAGAGTTTAAAATAACCCCACTTCCACCTGCCAGACAGGCGATTATTGATGCCGGCGGTTTGATAGCCTACACCAGAACTCGTCTTATGGCAGATAAGTCGTAATTGATTTTATTTACTTAGAACATATTATTAACCTGCTTTCGATTATAAATTGAAAGCAGGTTTTTTATATATTTCGAAAACCTTTTTGCAGGCATCATCGAAATTTTCAGTCCGCATGAAATTCCAAATTTTCAATTGCCTCGGAAACTATATCTCGAGATATTGAAAATTTCTCTTCAATTACTTTCGAAAGCTCATGCTTATTCTCGACTTGATAAACCTTATATTCCGCCCCTTCTGATTCGATAACACTTAAATTATGAATTCTGATCGACCGATTAGGGTAATTACGCACCATCAAAAGCGAATGCATGAACGTAGAACTGTTAAGGTATGATTCTTCAATTACCTGTTTGAAATACTCTATTTTTCGATGGATTGGTTTCACCATATATCCATGCGTCAACTGGTTCTCTTGATAAAGTTCCAAATGCGAGTTCCCATTTTTATCTTTGGGCTTAAGAATATATCGGTTATATCCCCCGGATATGCTATAATCCCGGTCTAAATCAAGCGGAAGTGGCTCCATGAAGGTTGCGGCATATCCCGCGTCGATAAGAAACATCCGTCCATCCAAAGAAACTATATTGACAATATGAACATCAGGTTCAGACATATCTGCCCCACACAGCATAACTTCATACCCCAAATATTCCAGCAAAAGATGTAAAAAATAGTTATTACTATAACAGGTGCCGCCAAAGTTGTACAGTTCAACGCCATCCAAATACTGTTGCAAATTTTGCAGACCGCGTAGGCCTCGGCGATCCCTATAATAAATTTTGGAGATATTTTCAAAAGGTACTCGCATCATTTGAGCAGATATCAATCCGCTTAGCGCATCAAAACTAGGCGTTTTCTTTTTAATTTTTAGGAGGTCAAGATATCGTCGAAATAAAGCCTGCTCTGTCTTAGAATTTTTCATTTGTCGTCTTCACCAAATTTATTTATTGATTTTCAAGCCAAATAATGGCCTTAGAAAAAAGACCCTTTTCAATATCTCAAATGAAACAAAACAGCCGGTGAAAGTAGATAGAACTATCAAACTGATAACCTATATTGTAGTCGGATTGATCTTATCGGAATCGATTTTCAGAGCTTTATGGGCCTGCTTTAAAACATCCGGCTTAATTTTATTGGCATTGACCAAATTGTATAGTGCCGCCAAAACGATATGACGCGCATCAACCTCAAAATAATCCCGCAACGCCTCGCGAGAATCGCTACGACCAAAACCATCGGTCCCCAAACTTATCAGCCGTCCCGGCAGCCATTGCGAAATTGAACCGGGGAGAGATTTCAAATAATCTGAAGCGGCGACAAAGACACCGCTTTCATTCTCCATCGTTTTTTCGAGATAAGATTTTTTCGGTTTTCCTGAGATATTAAGAATATTTTCGCGCTCGGTATTGATGGCATCATAATACAACTCTTTATAACTGGTAACGCTCCAGACATCGGAGGCAACATCGTAGTCGTTTTCAAGAATCTCCTGAGCCTTGATAACTTCATTCAAGATCGCTCCACTGCCCAGAAGATGCACTTTGAAGCCATCAGTTTTTTTGGTCGACTGCCGAAATTTATATATTCCTTTTAGAATTCCCTCTTCAACTCCATCAGGTTGTTTGGGCATTTTATAAAACTCATTGGTGACATTTATATAATATAAGACGTCTTCCTGTTTTTCATACATCCGATAGAGACCATCCTTGACAATAATGGCTAACTCATAAGCAAAAGCGGGATCATAAGCCTTCACGTTGGGGAAAGCATTGGCGATTTGAAGACTGTGACCATCCTGATGCTGCAACCCTTCGCCGGCCAGTGTCGTTCGTCCCGACGTACATCCAACCAGAAAACCACGCGCCTTGGAATCACCTGCAGCCCAGATAAGATCACCCACGCGCTGAAAACCGAACATCGAATAAAAAAGGAACATCGGAATCATATTTAAACTGTGGGCGGTATGCGATGTTCCGGCGGCAATAAAAGATGACATTGCT
This sequence comes from Candidatus Zixiibacteriota bacterium, assembly GCA_032123495.1. Classification (GTDB taxonomy): domain Bacteria; phylum Zixibacteria; class MSB-5A5; order GN15; family PGXB01; genus JAAERC01. Next base: position 9,531 of record JAQBFG010000179.1, read on the forward strand.
CCCGCCTCGGTGATACCTTCTTCGAGGATCTGGCCGTTTATGGCTTCTTTATAGTACATAAGATTTTCGATGTCAACTGGTTCATACAATTGACCGACGTGCGAATAAATTCCGGCTTTACGGAAGAGAGATTCCATTCCAAAAGTCCTCGCTTCGTCAGGAATGATCGGAACAATGTACTTACCGACTTTTTTGTCATCAAGCAGCTTTGATATCAGATGCACCATTACCATCGTGGTTGCCACTTCACGATCCCCGGTTCCTTCGGAAAACTCAGCATACATATCATTTCCCGGCATTATCATCGGCCCGGCACCAACTCTGCGACTGGGGACATATCCTCCCAGTGCCTGACGATGTTCATGAATGTATTTCATCTCCGGGCTATTTTTATCCGGACGATAAAATGGCGCATCAGTTATATCCTCATCGGAAATAGGAATATCAAAACGGGTTCGAAATGATTTAAGCTCGTCCTCATTCAATTTTTTCTGCTGATGAGTAATATTGCGACCTTCGCCCGCTTCACCAAGCCCATAACCCTTAACGGTCATGGCCAAAATTATAGTAGGTGAGCCGGTATGATTAACCGCAGCATGATATGCGGCATATACTTTTTCAGGGTCATGTCCCCCACGACGAAGAGTACGTAATTGTTCATCAGAATAATCGGCAACCAACTTCTCAAGTTCCGGATATTTGCCAAAAAAGTTTTGGCGGATATATGCACCATCGGAAACAATATATTTTTGAAGTTCACCATCGAGAACATTATCCATCCGTTTGGCCAAAAATCCATCATTATCTTGAGCAAGAAGCGGGTCCCAATCATCCCCCCCAGATTACTTTAATAACATTCCAACCGGCACCTTTAAAAGCAGCTTCAAGTTCCTGGATTATTTTTCCATTGCCCCTAACAGGGCCGTCAAGCCGCTGCAAATTACAATTTACTACAAAAATAAGATTATCCAGTTTTTCACGAGGCGGTAAGGTTATCGCGCCAAGAGATTCAGGCTCATCAAGTTCACCATCTCCCAAAAAGGCCCATATTTTCTGATTATTTTTTTCTATTAATCCGCGGTCGGTAAGATACTGATTAAACCGGGCCTGATAAATCGCCATTATCGATGACAACCCCATTGAAACGGTCGGATACTCCCAAAAATCTGGCATCAATCTCGGATGCGGATACGATGATAACCCGCCCTGCGGTTTCAATTCCCGTCTGAAATTCTCCAAATCGGTTCCTGTTAAACGACCCTCCAAATATGCACGAGCATAAATGCCGGGCGAAGCATGACCCTGGAAAAATATCTGGTCTCCCGCCTGTTGCTTGTTGTGAGCGCGCAAAAAATGATTAAAAGCGACTTCAAAAAGAGTCGCCGATGAAGCATAGGTCGAAATATGTCCGCCGATTCCAGGAGATTTCCGATTGGCGCGCACAACCATTGCCATAGCGTTCCAGCGATTGATACTTTTTATCCGTCTCTCTATCTCCCGATCACCGGGAAATGCGGGCTGTTCTTTACGCGAAATTGTATTTTGGAATGGGGTATTTGAAGCAATCGGTAATTGGATTCCCAGACTTTTTGCTCTCACCTGCAACCGGTCAATTAGCTGGATTACCCGCTCTGATCCTTGATCATTGTAAACATCATCAATCGATTCAATCCAGTCCCGATCTTCAAGCTCCATTTCTTTTTTTATATTATCACTTTCAGGGTTATTCATTCCATCTCCCTCTTGTTTTATTTACAATAATAACAATGAATAGGCAAAAAAGTTAAATCTTTTTTAAAATTGTTTTATAACTTTTAGAGATTCCACAAATCATAATATGCTCTTGAGCCCAATAAAAGCGGTGAAATCTTAGCTATAGCTTGGATTCTTTATCAAATGTCATCATAAGAAAACCGCAAAAAGCGGCATTGCTGGGAGATAATAATTTTGACACCTTCTTTTTCATATAATTTACAGCGTCTCGGTACGATTCGTAGAAATCCCAGGTCGGGGTTGGTTTATAAACAAGGTCCAATTCCAAATTAGTAAGAATAAGTTTAGTCGTGGTTGGTTTGATAAAGACTTCTGTATCTGGTCTGAAATAGTATTGAAATACTGTCATCAACGTCCATTTCGCCATTTTTCTTTTGGCCAACTCCTCAACGAGAATTTCGAATCCTTGTTTTTCATTACTATAGAGTAAAAACTTAAGCCCTTTCGCGAAAATATCTTGTTCATCTTTTGATAACAAATTAACCATGTCTCGAAACTTGGGCTTTTCAAAAAGGGAGACCATTGTTGATTGAGAAACTACTTTCACCATCGATCTAACAATTTCAGATGAGTCTTTGAAATTCTTTTTTGCAAAACAGTCTTTGGCGAGGTTGGTCAACTTGTCTTTTTTATGTTTCTTACCCAGCTCGACCATAATAGGGTGTTCAAATCCACCGGGATATTTCTTTAGAAAGTTTTCCGCCGCCTGCTTTAATAATTTGTTATTCATAATTCCTCCATGCCATGCCCATAAATTAAGCGACAAGTGACTGCTTTGTCATCACTTTTTTAAATTAATTTATAAGAGATTTTTTCCATCGCTTACTATCCGAAATCTGAGAATGCACTTCGAAGAAGATTCTATTTATGAATTTACCGCATTCAATGAATTAATGCCGCCTTTGAGAGAATAAAAATTATCCAATCCAAAGTGGCGAAGACGATTGGTCAAAACCAGGCTTGCCAAACCATGATCACATACTAAAATGTAATCCTTGGTTTGCGGCAGATTCTTCAATTGCTCAAAATTCGTCGCCTTTACTTGAGGCCAATCTCTCAAGATGGAATCATTCCTTGAACGAATAGATTCTGGTCGAATATCAACAATAGTAAATCTTTGCGGATTTTTGGTAATCTTTTCAGATTCAATTTCATGACTATGAGCCATTGATGATAATTTTTCCACCGATTGGTTCTTATATCGGGCACTATCTCCGCAAACAGAACATCCGTCTCGTCGTTTCCGACGAATTTTGTGCTGCGAAAGATCTTTCAAATCTATTAGTATACCATGTGTGGCCGACTTTGACTTTTCTCCCAGCAAGAAACGGATAACTTCGTTGGCCTGAAGAGTGCCAACCATATTTGGTACCACCCCAATAATCCCGGCATCGGTACACCCTGAAACACAATCATCAGAGGCTGCATCATCGCTAAGACAGTTAAAGCAGCCGGATTCTTGATCGACAAAAAATGTATGAAGAATCGCCTGCCAATGAAACACGCCGGCAATAACCAGAGGGATTCCTGCCTTGTGGCATATTTGATTTAAATAATACTTGGTCTCAAGATTGTCGCTGCCATCGACCACAATATCATAGCTTTCTAAATTTTCCCATATTGCCGAAGAAGAAACACGTTGGGTGATTGCTTCAATTTTAATTAAAGGGTTCATTAGTTGCAGTCGTTTTTTTGCCGCTTCGGCTTTATCAAGACCTACATCGTCGATTGTATACAAAAATTGCCGATGAAGATTGGAGGTTTCGACCTTATCAAAATCAAATACTGTTATATGACCAACTCCGGCGCCAGCCAGATTGGTTAAAACAGGACAACCGAGTCCACCGGCTCCGACTACCGCCACGCGGGCATTTTTCAGACGCTCTTGTCCGTCAACTTGAACACCGGGCATTAAGAGTTGCTTGGAGTAATATTCTTCTTCTTTTATTTCCGGTTTTGATTGATGCGTACAGCCGACCCAGTCAATCGTGCCGTCTTTGTAGAATTCTTTTTTCCAGATCGGTAGACGATGTTTGATATTGTCAATTACATACCTGCAGGCAAGAAAGGCGTCGTTGCGATGAGCCGACAGCGCGCCGATCCAGATCGCAGTTTCGCCAATTTCAAGTGATCCAACGCGGTGCACCGCTTTAATATCTACTATTGGAAATTTATCTCTGGCCTCGGCTAAAATAAGCAATCCTTCTTTGATCGCCAGGACTTCATAAACGTGGTATTCCAGTTTTTTGACCGGCCGCCCTTTATGATGATCTCTGACCCGACCCTCAAACGACGATAAGGCGCCCGCTGAATCATGAGTAAACCGTGTTACAATATCAGCAGTATCTATTGGCGATGAGGCGATTTCAAACATCCCTCATCCTCCAGCCACCGGCGGAACAAAAACAACTTCGTCACCGTCTTTTATTTCAGAGTTCATCGTTGCGAATTCTTCGTTTATTGCCACCTGTGTTTGACCGGAATCGAGCGAAAATGAGTATTTTAAACTTAACTCATCGAAAAGATTAGCCGCCGTATGAGCTTCAGTAATTACGACTTCCGAATTGCGTCCCGCTTCTTCCTGCAATTTGGCAAAATATAGCAATTTTATATTTTTCAAATCACCCTCCGACTTCATTCATATTTTGAACCATTTCATAAACTCTACCAAATGGTTTCATTTTTAATGTCTTTATAAACAGCTCATGGAGTTCATCTTCATTTTTATAAGCAATCTTATGACCATCGGTTTTCATCAGGCAGGGGCGCAACATGCCATTGACCGATAATCGCCATCGAGAGCAGTTGGTACAAAACGGTTTGGACTCTGAAGCAATAATGCCGATTACACCACCGGCCGGCGTTTTGTAATTGATTGATGTCGAGTCGTAGGAGGCATCGCGATCTTGAAGTTCGTACTTCTGACTAATAATATCGAGAATGTCATCGGCCTTTATAAACTGACTCTTTTGATTTTCGATGGCAGAACCAATCCGCATCAACTCCAAAAAACGGACTTCAATTCCGGTTCGTTCGCTGAAATCAACAAAATCAAGAAACTCATCATCATTTATTCCGCGCAAAGCAAGAACATTGATCTTGGTTTGAAATCCATTAGCGGCTGTCGCCTCAATGGCGCTCATTACCTTACCGAAAATATTCGAATTGGTTATTTTTTTAAATTTTTCTGGCATAAGTGAATCGAGGCTAATATTGATATGTTTAAGATTTGTCGTCTTTAGAAATGGCAGCAGTCCTTCAAGCTTGGATCCATTGGTTGTCAGGGCCAGCTTCTTTATTGGAAATTCTGAAAGGCGACTTACGATCTCCTCAAACTCCGGACGCATCGTCGGCTCGCCGCCAGTTAATCGGATTTGCTCAACTCCATAATCAAGCATGATGCTAATCAGTCGGCAGATCTCATCAACCGGCATACGTTTGCTGTGGTGAGGAAACTTGGCATTTTTCGGCATGCAATAGAAACATCTTAAATTGCAATCTTCCAATAACGAAATCCTGAGTTTACGAACTCTACGACCAAAATCATCAATCAATGGTTGCTTGAAATCAAGCTCAGTAGAAGCTTGTTTAATATTGGACTCAGCCATGTATTCCTCGATCCATCCTGCTTTTCGCCTACATTCATTTTACCAAATTGCGGAATCAACAAAAATTGCCCGCACCCATACTCGTGAATTATACGTATATTTGGGAATAATCGTTTGTCTGAACGTTCTGATGCATATAGGAGACTTGGAGATATTGTAACGTATCAGCTTACGGCGCTGTTTTATTTGCTTGTGTTTGTTTTTACTTGCTTTGACCACAATTTGGCCCAAATCTGGCACAAAAAGTTGCACCCTATAGTAACCGTTTTTTGAATGAAGCTACTATTTTGCCAAACGCTTCCTGTGCGTTTGGTAAAAACTTGTTGGCTTATTGAGTTCTGTACAATAAATTCAAGCAAAAAGGTCATAATCATTCATCTTTCTTTAAGGAAAAAATATGATCAATTTTGTAGAAATGATCTTGATGGGTATCGTGGCGACCCTTTTCATGGATATGTTGGCTGTTATTCTTGCCGAATCTAAGATCATTCACCCACTGATAAAACCTGAAGCTGTCGGACGATGGACCCTTTATATGTTTAAAGGAAAATTCATACATAAGGATATCAACAAAACATCGGCATTGAATTATGAAAAGTCGGCAACATTATTGTCTCATTATTTGATCGGAATCGCTTTAGCAGGTATCTATCTTCTCATGGAATTAAAAGCGCCGATAATTCGCGATCAACCATGGATGGCTCTTATTTTTGGTATCGCAACGGTTCTCCTGCCATGGTTATGGCTGTATCCTAGCATGGGGCTTGGTTTTTTGGCTTCAAAAACACCAAAAATATCACCCTATATTATTACCAGTCTCGTTAATCATACAAATTTCGGGTTGGGGTTAGTTGTATGGATAGTTGTTTTTCGCCGTTTCTTAATTTAATGTGAGGAGCGACCCAACATTTTGATTCAAAGCCTTGTTTAGACTTTCTCGATTTACAGTGCATTATTTTTCTATGTTACCGTTATGACGACATTACCCTTCTTGTGCCCTTTGTCGACATACCTGTGAGCCTCGACAATCTGTTCCAATGGATAGCATCTATCTATGACCGATTTTATCTTACCAGCTTCAATAAGTTCTTTGAGGAAAATCAGATTTTCAGTTATATTGGGTGCTATCCCAATTATTACTTTCTTGCCGCCCACAATTGAAGTCCATAGTGCTTGAAGAAAGGGCCAATCAACTGTCAGATAGACACCTCTTTGCTTTAGAGAGCCTTTACAACGTGGAAAGGTCGTTTTGCCAACTGTGTCAAAAATGGCGTCATAGGTCTGGCCGTTTTCAGTAAAATCCTCTTTGGTGTAATCAATGACCTTATCGGCTCCCAGAGATTTTGTCAATTCTAAATTTATGGTACTGCAAACTCCGGTGACTTCTGCGCCAAAGTATTTGGCAAGTTGTACCGCAAAAGTGCCTACGCTTCCAGAGGCTCCATGGATAAGAACTTTTTGTCCGTTCTGGATATCTCCTTTTCTAAGAAAATGCAATGCTGAAAGTCCCCCGATAGGAACAGCGGCGGCTTCCTCATAGGTCATATTGGCCGGTTTTATTGTAACTAACTCTTCTTCAGGAAGGCATTTGTACTCGGCATTACAACCATTAAAAAATACCCCCTTGGTATATCCAAAAACCTGATCGCCTTCCTTAAATAGTTTTACAGCTTTGCCTACTAATTCAATTTCCCCGGCCAGATCACACCCTGGTATTTTTCTTCTTGGTTTTCTTAGACCATACATTATTCGCCCGGGGAGCCAGAACCAGCGAGCCCATGTGAAACTTCGAATTCTACAGTCCCCTGCTGTTACTGTTGACGCATAAACCTTTACTAGTATTTCATTGTCTTTGGGAGTAGGTTTTTCTACCTCCTTGAGTTGAAGAACATCCGGTGGTCCATATTTTGTGCATACAATCGCTTTCATAAATAATCCTCCTAGATCTCTATGATAAAGAATTACCCGATTATAATCGAGTAAATCTGAATGTTTTAAGATATTTTTTGATTCTTTAGATAGGATTAGCATTGAGCTCGAAAGAGAATGCATCTCAGAATCAAATTTATTTGATATTTTTTGAGGTATAACCACCGAACCTGTAATCCCGTAACTTACTGTATAACAATAGCGTATAATATAAATGGAGTTGGGGGGAATTGAACCCCATACTCGCGTTGTGGCACATGAACTTACACCCTGTTGTGACCAAATTGTGACCGTTTTGTCGGGCCTATTTCAGCAGCAACATCTTCTTTGTTTCGATATGATCTCTTGCCTGGATGCGATAGAGATAAACACCTGTAGCCACTGATTTGCCGGAAGTATCAGTGCCGTCTCCAGTAATCGTGTAAGAACCGGCCGATTCCACACGGTTAACCAGTGTTCGCACTTTCTGGCCAAGCGCGTTAAACACTTCAATACACACGCGTGAACGAGACGCCAAAGATTACATGATTATAGTTGATTGTATTGGAGATTGTAAATTCGCCGTATCGACACAAGATACCGTCAGCTTCTTGGACGGCGTGATTCATGGTCACAGTATTGTTATAAAAATCGTTATTCAATGATTGAAAACAAGCTCCACCACCCCATGCAGTAGAAAATTATTATAAATGATATTATGGTGAATTAAAGCACTCGTATTGTATGTGAAAATTCCACCGCCTTGAGCGGCTGTATTATTTCTGATTCTTTATATTGAATGGTAACAACCCTTCTGGAATTGTTACCATCAATAATTGTATTTATAATATAATTTGTATTTCCTGTCATCAAAGACATTGATCCCATGATGACATCTTTGTTCATAAAATCAATTATTTCAGTATAATTACCCTGTTGAACCAATATTATATCACGGTCAATTGCATTTTCGATCCCTTCCTGAATAGAGGGATAGTCATTCGGAATATTTATCATTGAAATTAGGGGGATTTGAATATGCTTAAAAATCCATTAGCAAATTCTAGGTAATTGTTCTCCGCTCAACATATCCAATATCCGTTCAACACCTAAGACGTTTTTAATTGTTACGAGATCATCCTGCTTGTCGGAAACTTCGCCTATGATTGCGGCATTTTTCCAGCGATTATCGGTGCGGAGGATTTTTAGAGTTTTATCTGTCTCATCAGGAGCAACAAAGATAACAAAGCCGCCTTCATTGGCGACGTAGATCGGATCAATACCGAGAATTTCACATGCCGAATGAACACTATCATGAACAGGTATCGAATCTTCATTGATTTTAAGCTGTTTCTTACTGATTTGAGCAATTTCGACTAAAGCGGATGCCAAACCGCCACGAGTTAGATCATGAAGACAATGAATATTTACGCCCAATTTTAATAAGTTCATTACGGTTGAAGCTAAACTCGTGCAATCACTTTTAATATTTGTTCTGAAATCAAAACTCCCGCGTTCAGACATTACGGCAATTCCATGTCGACCAATATCTTCATTAACAATTATGGAATCTCCAGGACAAATATTCGAAGGAGATATATTTAAATTATGCTCAATTATTCCGATACCTGATGTGTTAATATATATTCCGCTACCTTTTCCTTTATCTACGACTTTTGTGTCACCCGTTACAATCTGTACATTTGCTTCAACGGCTTCCCGTTGCATTGATAAGACTACTTCTTTGAGGATTCTTACAGAAAATCCTTCTTCGATAATAAACCCTACACTCAAAAACAGCGGTTTGGCACCACACATGGCTAAATCATTAACGGTGCCGTTTACTGCCAAATTACCAATATTTCCTCCCGGGAAAAACAACGGATCAACTACGTAAGAATCGGTTGTAAAAGCTAAACGACCATTCTGTTGTTCAATTATGGCACCATCCAAACCATTCTTAGACGGGTTAGAACCAAAAATGGGGAAAAAGATATTTTCCAGGAGTTGATGCATCAATTTCCCGCCGCCGCCATGGGCAAGGAGTATATTTTTTTGATCAAAATTTGCTGAATGAATATCTGATTTCATATTTAATTATTCTCCAGGTTTCTTTAAAACATTTGAGTCATGTTTTCGGTATTGATAATATGCGGCACAGGCACCTTCAGTAGATACCATAGTCGCACCCAGGGGTTGTTCGGGATTACAGCGGGTACCAAAAGCAGGACAATCGGGTGGTTTTTTTTCTCCTCGCAGAATTAACGCGCCGATGCATTCAATTGATTCCTCAACTTCAACATCCTTCAAATCAAAGCGTTTCTCGGCATCAAATTCTGCGAATGAATCGCTTAATACCAGCCCGCTTTCAGGGATTTCGCCCAAACCGCGCCATTTTCGGTTAATGATACTAAACACTTCATTCATTAAATTCCGTGCGGTTTGGTTGCCCTCGCGTTTGACAGCACGGGAATATTGATTGCTTACTTCTCCCTTGCCTGCCTCCAATTGGGTAATTGTCATATGAATTCCCTGCAAAATATCGAGCGGCTCAAAACCGGTTACCACTATTGGCACATTATAAGTTTTGGAAATATTTTCATACTCTTTATATCCCATTATGGTGCAGACATGCCCCGCTGCGAGAAAGCCATCCACCGTGCATCCGGGAGAAGCCAGAATTGTTTCAATTGCAGGAGGAACCAAAACCATACTGGTCAGCATCGAAAAATTTGCGAGTCCCTGAAGTTTCGCCCGTTGAACTGTCAGGGCATTTGCCGGTGCAGTCGTTTCAAACCCGATGGCAAAAAAGACAATCTCTTTATCCGGATTTTGTTTGGCAATTTTCAATGAATCAAGCGGAGAATAGACAACTCGAATATCGCCACCCTCCGCCTTAACGATCATCAGATTTTTTGATGTTCCGGGAATTCGAAGCATATCGCCGAAAGAACAAAATATAACATTTTCTCGAGAGGCGATCTCAATTGCTTTATCAATTGACTCAACCGGCGTAACGCAAACGGGACAACCGGGGCCATGAAGAAGAGTAATATTATTCGAAAGTAATTGATCAATGCCATTTTTGACAATTGCGTGCGTCTGCCCACCGCAGATTTCCATAATTGTCCATGGTCTGGTTGTAATGCGCGCTATTTGATCAAAATACTGACGGGCGACATCCATATCACGAAACTCATCAACGAATTTCATTAGAGAAATTCTCCAGAATCAATTTCTGAGAGATATTCAAAGACCGTTTCCGCCTCTTTTTTATTGATAACTCCAATAGCCACACCGGCATGCACTAATAAATAATCGCCCTCCGAAACTTCCGGCACCAAAGCCAGGTTTACTTCTTTGGTTATTCCGCCAAATTTTACTGTACCGGTACGGAGTATTGGATCATCATCGGATAGGCTGAGTAATTTTCCGGGAACAGCAAGGCACATCTGATTATTTCTCCTTTGGTTCCGAATTTATTATTGCCATAATCTGTCCTAATGCTATCCCGCCGTCATTGGTTGGAACATGCTTATGCCAATGGGGATTAAAATTATTTTTTTGCAAAGCCAGTACCACTTCTTCGAGAAGGTACTTATTTTGAAAACACCCCCCGGATAATACAACATTTTTATCATTGACACGAATAGCAATTTTAATTACTAATTCAACTAATGCCTTATGAAATTTGGCCGCAATCAGATTTACCGGAATTGAATTCTTCAAATCTTCCAGAATAGAACGAATCACTGGTTCCCAATTAATAATATATGGGAATGAATGAAAGTCCACATCAAAAATATATGAATCATCGGTAGTGACTTCATCAGCGGCAAACTCCAGTTGCATCGCGGCGTGACCTTCGTAGCCAGCAATCTGGTTTAACCCAATTATTGCGGCCACGGCATCAAAAAGACGACCCATACTTGATGTTACCGGCGAGTTTATACTATTTTCAAGCATCTTTTTCAGAATATATTTTTCTTTTCTTTTGAATGAAAAAAGAGTAATTATTTCCGTCATATCAAACAACTTCTCGCCGAATATTTCATATAGTAAACCAATTGCCGATCTTCGCGGTTCCTTGATTGCCGCTTCAGCTCCCGGTAATTTGAAATGCCGCAGATGCGCCACACGAATAAATGTTTTTCGAAATACTTTAAGAAACTCCCCGCCCCAGATATTGCCATCATATCCTAACCCGGTTCCGTCCCATGATACCCCCAAAACCGGCGGTTTCAGTTGATTATCCGCCAGACAGGATAAAATATGGGCATGATGATGTTGCACCTCAAGCATGGGTAATAACAATTTTTCGGCATATTTAGTCGACAAATAATCAGGGTGCAAATCGTGAGCTGTTCTTTTAGGTTTGAAATCATAGATACTGGAAAGTGACTCAATGGTCTGGACAAAAGCATCATTGGCTTGCAGGGTTTCAAGGTCTCCAATATGCTGGCTGATAAAAACGTTTTTATCAATCGAAATAGCAACTGAGTTTTTTAAATGACTGCCAACGGCAAGAGACGAGTTCACCGGCTCTTTTAATTGAATAACAGTTGGTGCATACCCCCTGGCACTTCTTATAACCGACTCCCTGTTCATCATTATCCTGACAACAGAATCATCGACCTGTCTGGCAATAGGACGATTATGCACTAAAAACAGATCGGCGATATTTTTTAATCGACTAAGCCCCTCGTATTCATCAATACAGATTGATTCGTCTGATAAATTTCCACTCGTGGCGATAATTGGGAATCCCAATTCTGCCAGTAATAGATGATGCAAAGGAGTATAAGGAAGCATAATTCCGAAATAGGGATTATTATCAGGTGCCACGTAAGGTGAAATATTGGATTGAATTTGGTCCCGGCGCCTTAATAGAACAATAGGTGATTTATATGAGATTAATAGTCGCTCCTCCAATTCGTTTACCTGACAATGCCTTTTAATAACATCAATATGAGGATACATCATAGCAAAAGGTTTTTCTTCCCTAATTTTTCTTTTTCTGAGGCACTTAACAGCATCATCGTTTCGCGCGTCGACCAGCAGCTGAAAACCACCAAGTCCCTTGAGTGCTACAATATTTCCTCTTGTTAACGCATCACAGGCATCCAACAAACTCTGATTCCGGATTGAAATAACTCCACCGTTTGGATTCCACAATTCCACCTGAGGACCGCATTCGGGACAGGCAATAGGCTGTGCATGAAATCTTCGATTGAGGGGATCCTCATATTCTCTCCGACATCTTTCACACATTTGAAATATTTTCATTGTCGTATTGATACGGTCGTATGGCAGCGATTCGACAATGCTGTACCGGGGACCGCAATTGGTGCAATTTGTGAAGGGATAGCGATAACGCCTGTTTTCAGGATCAAATATTTCATCGATACAATCAGGGCATGTGGCAATATCGGGTAATACATAGGCCTTTTTATCGGCCGACTGGCTGCTCCGTTTTATAAAAAAGTCGGTATGTCCAACAGGAGGGTGAGAAGAAATATCGATACTTATTATCGACGCAAGAGCCGGTTTTTCCAAATCGATACGATCCATAAACTCAGTAAGTCTGTCTGTTTTGCCCTCAATATCAATCTGCACTCCCTCGGCAGTATTAATTATCCACCCGGTAAGTTTAAGCTCTATTGCCAGCCGATAAATAAATGGGCGAAATCCAACCCCCTGCACTGTACCCTGAATATTTAAATTAATCCGCCGCAATGAAACATCTTTATCCGAATACCCTAAATCCTGGATGTATGAGTTTTTCATATTATAGCCATATTAGTTTTATTTTGCTTTCAATCCGGCAATTTTAACCGCGCCACGGTGATACCCATCGGGAAAAAGCTTTTCCAACTCTTCAATTTCCAAATTGTTTACTTCGCAGGTTTCATAAACCGTCGGAACAACACCCTTTTGCTTGTAACTCTCTCTAAGGAAACTTATAACTCGCCAGTGATCCTCTGTTAATTTACCCATATTCATTTCGCTGGCCTTATGAATTGAAAACTGTTTATCCCATTTGGAAGGATCAAGCAAAAAGCCATATGCGTCTACTTGATAGAAAAGGGATAGCGGATTTCCGTCGGTCGTCAGCGACAAAGAAAACGGACAAAAACTCTGCGAATAAGTTAGACCGGCAAGTTTACATGCTCCCCTGAGATAGCCGGTTGGAAACAGCTCCTTAAGTTCGTATAAAAGAAGAATATTTGCCTGGCAGGTTTCGTAAACCAGAGGACAGATTCCTATTTCCATAAAAGTTTCTCGGATATAATTAATGACCCGCCAGTGATTATAGGTCAAACCATTAAGAATCTCTACATAGGGCGCCATTCCTTCCGCAAAATTTCTGTCCCAATGGTCAAACTCTGATAAGTAGCCTTTTGAATCTACGGTGTAGATTTTTCCCCGATATTCAAAAGTAATCATATCAACAACCTCTTTGAAATAATTATGTTCGCCTCATTAATTCCATCAGTCTGGTTCTGTTCAAAATATTTATAAAAACTGTTTCCTTGCCATTGTTCAATCAGCGACTTCCACACTATCAAGTATAATTTCCTGCGCATGAGAATCAGATATATCGGTCAACGATTCAACTTCAAGTTTTGCGCCCTCAGCGATCGTTCCTTTGACAGCCTGGTCAAAATGTCCGCGAAAATGGTCGCGCGAAATATGTGCCAGAGCCCCCAGTTTTACTTTGACGCCGATTACTTTATCAGAATTATTATCTTTGGCTATTGTCTTAATTTTATGCATAAGATCTTTTAAAAGTGAGAGTTCGTGCATTTTAACTGCCTTTCTTTATTTTTTCAATACTCAGTTTTAATTCCTCAAGTATTTGATCTACCAATTGATCCGCCGCCATCTTAACTTCCGGGGACAACTGGGTTCCGGGGGAATAATCTTTTCCCTCGATACCGAAAACTGTCAGGCTTTTCGGCAGTCGTCCCAGAGTTCCGGCTAACTCAATGGCGTCAACAACGCTAATAGAATGAGTGGAAAAACCGTCAAATAAATTACTCGGTATTTTTTCTATAAGGGCATCGAAACGGAATATAGTCCCTGACTTATTTTCCGAGGCTACACAATCGATAACAAATACAAAACTGGAATCATCCCAGGTTTCGATCAGGGCATATCCATCCGGCACTCCATCAACAACCTCAATCTCTCGGTCAGTCCTTTCCTGAATCAAACGGGATACATACAAACCAACTCCGTCATCTTTACGGAATTCATTACCTATCCCCACCACTACTGTCTTGGAAATATTATTCATCACGCACCTGCCTATTCCCGCTCTATATTGAGTTTCAGAAAATGACAGGAACAGGAGATACAGGGGTCATAGTTACGAACAACCTGTTCGCATTTCCAGGTAAGTTCCTCATCAGACAGATTCATATTTTTACCGACAAAATGAAATAGATCATCTTCAATCACTTTCTGATTCTGAGATGTCGGCGGAATAATTCTGGCATCTGTAATAATGCCATTGTCATCAATAGAATAATGATGATACAACAATCCCCGCGGCGCTTCAGTACACCAGTGACCGGTTGACTGATGCGGTTTGACATCGATAGAAGGTTTATCCGGTATCTCGTAATTTTCAATAATCTGAAGTGCCTCGTGACAGGCAAAAAGAGTCTCAACAGCTCGAACAATTATACTCTTAAACGGATTATGGCATTTTTCACCAATACCGGCCTTTATCGCAGCCTCCCGCGCTATTTCCGGCAGTTTGTCAAAATTAAGATTATAGCGAGCCATTGGGCCAACATGATAACGACCGCGTTCTTTTACTTTGGCATGAAGCGATGTCGAATGTTTGACATGTTCTTCTTCAAAGTAATTAAGAAACTCTGCCGCACTAATATCAATACCTTTATTCGATATAATTCTTCCCCGGTTTAAAGGGTACTCATCGGGGTGACATAAGGATACATATTCATAATCCTGCTCGAAATCGGGAAAAGGAAAAGTCGTCACTAATTGAATTGTTTCCAATGACGCATCAATTCCCCATTTAAGACGCTCTCCCAAAGCGTTCATTTCTTCTTTCTTGGGAACTTTGTAGAAACCGCCCACTCGCGGATTGATAGGATGGATTTCCCTGCCGCCCACCAGAGCGACAATATCATTGCCTAGTTTTTTGAGTTTCAGGGCGCGGTTGACTACGTCTGGATAATCTTTCGCCAGTTGTATCGCATCCTGATAACCGAGAAAATCGGGGGCGTGTAACATATAAATGTGAAGAACGTGCGATTCTATCCATTCACCACAGTACAACAATCTACGAAGTTGACGAAGCTGACCTTCAACCGAAACTCCGCAAGCCGTTTCCATCGCATGTGATGAACTCATCTGATACGCGACCGGGCATATACCACAGATTCGGGCAGTAATATCGGGCGCTTCGGTAAATTTCCGGCCGCGTAGAAAACCTTCAAAAAATCGCGGCGGTTCGAAAATATTTAATTTTGCCTCGATTACTTTATCGCCCTTTATCTTGACGGAAAGCCCGCCTTCACCTTCGACGCGGGCAAGATAATCAACTTTAATTGTTTTACTTTTCATACGATTCGCTCGCTTTCCTGAACGGTTCGGCATAAGCATTAAAACTTCGGAAGGCTCTCATTATTTCCTCGTCGGTATTATTCAATTGCCCCCATAGTTTGCCAAGCGACTCTGTATTGGGGGTTTCTTTCGGTCCGTAACAGCCAAAACATCCACGATTGTATGACGGACAAAGTGCCCCGCAACCGGCCTGCGTTACCGGTCCCAGACAAGGAAGACCTTTTGACACCATCACACAGATAATGCCTTTTCTCTTGCATTCGATGCAGGTACTATAGGTTGGAATATTCGGTTTACGATTATTTAATAAAGCGCTTATCAATTCGACCAGATGGTATTTGTTTATGGGACAGCCGCGAAGCTCAAAATCGACATATACATGGTCAGAAATCGGGGTTGATTTGCTCAGTGTTTCGATATATTCCGGATTAGCATAAACATAACGTGTATATTCCTTGACATCACCAAAATTTCTCAATGCCTGAATGCCTCCCCCGGTGGCACAGGAGCCAATAGTAACAAGAAATTTGGATAACCGTCGTACTTTGTGGATACGCTCGGCGTCGTGAGGCGTTGTTATTGACCCCTCTACCAATGAAACATCATAGGGACCTTTGAGTACCCGTCGCGACGCTTCCGGGAAATTGGCAATTTCTATTGCTTCGGCAACCGCCAGAAGTTCATCTTCGCAATCAAGCAGGCTTAATTGACAGCCATCGCAGGAAGCAAATTTCCATACAGCCAGTTTCGGTCTGAGTTTATCAACCATATCACATCTCCCTTCTACGAAAGATGTTTTTTATATCTTCATAACAATAAACCGGGCCATCCTTACAAACAAATGTGGAACCAATTTGACAGTGCCCACAAAGACCGATACCACATTTCATATTTCGCTCCATTGAAACATATATTGACTTATCGCTGACACCTCGCTTTTCCAATTCGAGAATCGTGAAACGCATCATAATTTCCGGACCGCAAACCATAGTGATACAATGATGAGGATCAAATGGCGAACGATGGACCAAATTAGTAACCACTCCTACATTTCCGCGCCAATTCCCGGTAGCCCGATCCACAGTAATATGGATTTCCATGTCAAAACGTGAGCGCCATTTTTCCAGCTCTTTCCAAAACAGAATATCCTCAGGTGTCCTTGCCCCATAAAGCAGAACCACTTTTCCATACTTATCTCGATTGGCCAGAGTATGATAAATAACTGGCCGTAACGGCGCCAGACCAATACCTCCGGCAATAATCACGATATCATTATCGACAGCTTTTTCGACCGGCCATCCAGTGCCGTAAGGTCCCCTAATACCAATTGTATCACCAACCTTGAGCTTCCACATCGCTTTGGTAACCGTACCAACCGCACGGGTAGTATGAATAATACCTTTCTTGCTGATCGGATCGCCGCTGATTGAAATTGGAACCTCCCCTATGCCATAAACATAAAGCATATTAAACTGACCGGGGGAAAAATAAAAATCGCCGCCGCTTTGGGTTGATTCCAATTTCATAGAAAAAGTATCAATCGTTTCCTTCCAAATGCGACTAATAGTGAAAGCTTCGGTGAGCATCGGCTCATCACTTTTTCTAACTGCTATATTATTTGTGTGTGCCATTGCCATATACATCCATTAGTTGAAGTCTGGTTGCTTCCAGCCTCTCGGCAATAATCAAGGCGAATCTTTTCATTATTTCATAGCCAAGATCGTGATCCTTTTGACATTTCTCGCGGAGGCATTTTCCGTCAAGTGCTATAGCTCTTGTTAATTCAACTGCTCGGGCATCAAAGTGCCAGCGGTAGGGAGGCACCAGCCATGACCAGCCCAGTATTTCCCCTTCTTCACGAGATCGAATTATAATCGCTCCTTTCTGGGGAACATAGGTTTCAATTAGGACCCGCCCATGTCTGATAAAATAAAATGAGTCAGCCGGTTCTCCCTCGCGAAATATAAAATCGCCCGCTTTGAAAATAACGTTTGATGCACATCCCACTATTAGTTCGATATGCTTTTCATCCAAACCTTTCAAAAAAGGATGTTCGGTTAAGATACGCTCCAGGTTTTCCATCTTCCACCACCTGTTTTAAGATTAGATTTTTTGTTTCACTATTTTTTCCTGATTATTTCCGCTTCTTCAGTTATATCAATCTTTGCCGGGCACCAGGTTATGCAACGCCCGCATCCCACACAGCCAAGGGTTCCAAACTGCTCAACCCAATATGACAGCTTATGCATCATCCATTGCCGATAACGCGAGGTGGCGCTGGTCCGAATACTTCCGCCATGGATGTACGAAAAATCTGTTGTAAAACAGGAATCCCAACGACTCCATCTTTCAGCCTGTTGACCGGTAAGATCGGTTGTATCTTCGACATTCACGCAGAAACAGGTTGGGCAGACCATCGTACAGTTACCGCAGGTAAGACAACGTTCGGCAATTTTTTCCCAATAGGAGTTGTCGAAATTATTATGTAGTAAATCCTTTATGCCTTCGGTATCCAATGTTCTCCCCATCTTTTGTTCAGAAGACTCCAAAGCTTTATCTGCCACCTCAATTTCGGCCCGAGTCGCCTCCTGGGCTGGCAGATCATTCAACAGTTTTTTCCCTAGCTTCGAACCAGCTTCGATTGTAAAATAGTGCCTATCAGATTCTACAATTTCCGTTAAACACAAATCAAATCCGGATTGTGCTTTTGGCCCGGTTTTCATTGAGGCACAAAAACAGGTTCCACCCGGCTGAGTACAATTAACAGCCACTATAAATACATTCTTACGGCGATTCTGATATCGGGTATCAACATAAGACCCCTTGGTAAAAATCTTATCTTGAATAATCATCGCCTGAAGTTCACAAGGGCGAACACCTATAAAGGCAAGTTTACAGGAATCTTCTTCCGGTGTTTTAATTGAAAATCGATCGCCATCGGCAGTCGCTTTCCAGAGTCTTTCATTAGCCGGATGAAGTAACTTTTTCCATGAATGAGAACCAACGGTAAAGCCAAAAAGCGTTTCTTTATTACTTTTCTCCAAGCGATAGCTGCCGGCATCCTGACGGTCTTTCCATCCAATTGGAAAATTTTCGACGGTCTGAATTTTATCATATACGATACTATCATTGTCAATTATCGGCCCGTACAAGTCATACCCTTTTTGAGATAACAGTTCCAGAAGAACTGGAAAATTTTTTAGTTCAAGAACGGCGATATTACTATTTTTATCTTTCATGTTATTGATGCAACATAGGTCGCAATCCTCCAAAACAAAATATTTTAAAAATTTTCATTTTTTTCTATATCTATCTTACAACCATTTTAGAACGTCAATTGAAATTGAGATCTAATCTGGTAATCATCCCTATTTTCTTGTATAAAAGAGTGTCTCAACCAACCAAAATCATTTTGCCATTTTAAATTATGACCCAATATATATATATTAAACCCCATTGTTACTTCCTGCTCACGAAATATTTTTCCGGCATTTTTATATTGTTCCATTATATCAGGATCGTTTCCCGAATCATCAATTAAATTCAAAGCCCGTTCGGAAGTATCATCAATGAGTCTATTTTCAAAATCTACAATAGCATATCGAAGTGATATTTCATAGTTGGCGTTGATACGATAAACCGTTTGAATAAGACCGCCAGTCATCGCCAGTTCGAATGAAGAATTATTATCTACTTCGGAATAACCGGCATAACCAGCCGCAAATATAGAAAGACCACGATATTTGATCAAAAACTCCGGGGCTACACGCAAACTAAAATCTTGAAACTCAGTAGGATCCAAATCCCATGCGGAACTTATTCCACAACTATAACGTAATCCGGTCTTTTCCGCATCGCTATTTGAATTTACCTGAATACTATTCGCATTATAAGTAAAATGCAGAAAGAACTCCGGGTGATAATTACCTGCCGTTCCTGGATTAACAAGATCGGACGGATTGACAGTATCTTCGCCGTACACTTTCGACAAACCAATAGCGTGCGAAGCCCTCGCATTTACACCGGTGAAAATACCTAAAACATATCCCCATTTTGGTGGTTTTTCATATCCATTGTGTAGGGCCAATCCCATTTGCCGCTCGGCTCCAAAGTATTTTGTTACGATTGCCCAGTCAACAAAGGCCAATCGCTGGAATGATTGTATGCGGTAACGGGTAAAGGGAATTTTGTACTGACCAAACCGAAATTGTAAATTTGGTTTTAACTTATAGTTAAAATAGAAATCCATCAATTCCAGCGATTTTGGCGCCGTACTTAAATGTAATTTATAAGAAATATCATGATTATATATAGTACCATTTAGAGTAAGCCTGATTCTTCGAGCGTTCATAAATAATTCACTGGTTCTGGCTTTATTTGAGCCGTTATCTCGATTATCCAGAGTCAATCTTAATTGTCCGGCGAATTGAAGTCTGATTGAACTGGTACTGTCGGCGTTATAGATTTCAAATGGTCCCAATGAAGATTGGGTTTTATTGTAATGATCTTGACTTACATGGTTTTTATCCCAATGAGAAAACTGCTGTCCTCCCGAAGCTTGTATTGAACAACAGAGAGAAAAAATCAGGACAAAAACCAATTGCAATTTAATTTCTGGTTTCATTATTTACTCTCCATAATATCAATTCCATTCAGGCGATATATATCACCTGTTATATAAATTATCCTAAGTCCACATGCTCCGGGCAGTTTCAAGAATGATATCTCGGCCTCTTAGAATTCCGACCAATTCGCCGTTTTTCATAACCGGTAAATTAATCAGCTTGTGTTCAACCAATAAATGCACTGCTTCCATAAGTGGAGCATCAATATCTATAAAAATTTGCTTTCGGACCAATCTGCTGATGTTCTGATTGCCGGCAACTTTGCATTGCGCCAAAAACATGCCGGTAAAGAATGTAGAGTAAGGTGAATCAGCTAAAAACGAGGGCAGGATCAGTCTCAATAAATCTGAAAACCGGACAATCCCGACAAATTTTTCATCACGATCATAAACAAGAGCTGAGCGAACCTGCCCGGGCTGATAGTTTTCCGGTATAGGCTTTAAATAAGCCGAACGTATTGTTTTTAATACCAGATTCATTGGTTCATCCATATATACTTTAGGGTAAAATGAGGGAGACGTCATAAGTTCGGCAATTGACAGTTCCCGCAGAACTATATCATCGGTGTTCTCCAAAAGAGACTTTATTCGATTGCCGAGTTGGTCAACATCAACCGGTTTTTGAATAAAATCGACTACTTCAAGCTTGATCCCAG
This sequence comes from Candidatus Zixiibacteriota bacterium, assembly GCA_032123495.1. GTDB lineage: Bacteria > Zixibacteria > MSB-5A5 > GN15 > PGXB01 > JAAERC01. The sequence goes on from JAQBFG010000179.1 coordinate 30,701, forward strand.
CCATCGCCGAATCAAAATCACCGTGACCAGTGAGAATAATTACCGGCAGTAACGGTTCTATCTCCCTGATTTTTTGTAAAGTTTCGATGCCGCTCATACCGGGCATTTTTAAATCTAAAAGAACCACATCCGGCTTTTCCTTTTGCATCGCATCTAAGGCTGATTCACCATCGATTGCTTCGGTGATTATGAATCCTCTTCGACTAAGCGTGGTAGATATGATCTTACGAAAGTCGTCTTCATCATCTACCAGGAGAAGCTTAATTATATTTTGTTTCATAACATTCTCTCTCATTTAATTATTTATGCCGGTGGTAATCCGCCAAAACCCAATAGCGGCCAGTAAAGCATACTCATCAATAGAAGGACTACAAACGCTACTACCAAACATATTATTCCGACTCGAAGAAAATCTTTTGCTTCCAAATATCCGCTTGAATATACAATTGCATTGGGCGGTGTTCCAATTATTAATAAATATGCCATCGATGAAGCGCAGGCTGTAACCAAACCCATAAATGGAATAAGAGTTGTTCCGGGATTGGCAACTGCCGCCATATTCAAGGCGATAGGTCCCACCGATGCCGCCGCCGGACCGTCAGCCATCAGGTTGGTCATAAAGGCGGTTACTACTCCACCCGCCGCCAGTAGGACAACCCCCGATTCTAATCCAACGGTTGCTAAACCCTCCACAATTGAACGGGCCATCCAATAGGCGGCTCCGGTCTGGTCAAGAGTTCGGCCGAAAATAATTGCACCGGCATAGAGCCAGACTACCCCCCAATCAACTTTTTCCTGATAATCACGCCAGTTGACCACACCGGTTAAAAGATACGCCACTGCTCCGGCAACGGCGATGACTCCAATTCCCAGACGAACACCGGTAAGACTGGCAATTAAATTCTTTTCGGTTATCCAACCAAATAACATCAGGGCAAAAACAACAACCGCGATAATTTGCGCCCGATTCCAACCGCCCATACGGCTGATATCCTGTTTTAGTGAATCTAAAGCTGGTCGTAAATCGCGGATTTTTGGTTTGAATACGCGATTAATGGTTATCCATAGAACCGGCATCATGATCAGAACAAACGGCATCCCGTAAAGAACCCATTGACCATAACCAAAGGATATGCCAAACATATCTTCCATATAAGTCATTATAATCACATTACGCGCTCCCCCCGATGGTGAACCAAAACCACCAATATTGCATGCCATTGCAATCGTGATCATCATCATTTTTGCCAGTTCCTTATCCTCTGGAATGTTCCTGGTAAGACTATTGCTGTAAAGAATTATTCCAATCGGAAGGAAAATCGCCGCCAGAGCATGATCGGAAATAAACGAAGCGGCTGGCGCAATAACTAAAATCATTATAAATGTAATCCAGGCGACACTAGGTTTTGCCAGATAGCGGAAAATCGACAGGCAGATACGTTTGTCCACGCCAGTCTTGACAAAGGCGGCGGCGAACATCAAACTCCCCATGATAAACCAGCAGGCGTCGGACCAGAATAGTTGAGCAACTTCTGTTCTGGAGACAATTCCCGAAAAAACCAGAATCAACCCTATACAGAAAGCAACACCAGGTAATGGTATCGCTTCAGTTACAAAGCAGGTTACGACAAAAGCTACCATGGCAATACTAACCAAAATATGCCAAGCGGCTTTATCCACCTCTTTTTTCTGCTCGGGAGACAACATTGAATAAGTGAGTTTTTCATGCCGCAATTCCCTCCCTCGCAAAAGTATTTGATTGACTTTTTGCTCATCCAAAGTTTCCAAAAATGCTCGATAGGACTTGAAATGATCAGGATGGCCCTCGATACCCATCTTCTGTAATTCTTTGTCACTCCGTTTTAGCATGGTTGCTTTTCGAGAAACGCCCTGGATCATACATCCTTCCAGCGCCTGAACTGCCAATTTCTGCCACTGTTCAATTTCTTTGGCAGGTTTATTAAAAAGTTCCTGAGAATAATAATCGAGGACATAGGTTTGGCCCATCTTATATTCTACAGCCACATCCCTCATACTGTCAGGAATGGGAAGCATTAAAATCACGACAAACAGTATCACGGCCACTGAAAACCGCTTGTAATCAACATATTTGTCATAAGCGGATGCTTTATTATTCGAATTATTTGTCATTTATGCTTACTCCGGAAAAATATTCATAACATATTTTTAATCGGGATATCTTCTTTTAATTTCTTCAATAAGTTTTTCTTGTTGTTCTTGAATTGTTTTCTGCCTATTCCAAAATAACTTGCGAATAGTTTCGGCAAGTTCATCAATCACCGGCGGCTTTTTCATAAATTCGCTGGCGCCCAATCTAATTCCTTCTATTGCCGCTTCTGCTGAAGGATGTCCGGTTAGAAGAATGACTTCCACGCTGGGAAAATCATGTTTGATTCGGCGGAGGACTTCCAGACCATCCATCCCCGGCATCTTAATATCGACGACCGCTACATCGACCAAATTTCCCTTTAAGAGCCTTAATCCTTCCTCGCCGCTCTCTGCTGTCATAACCTCCATCTGACGACGTTGAAATACCCTTTTTAGGGAATCCAGAAATTGCACTTCATCATCAATTAGCATAACTTTTATTATTTCATTTCCTGAATATTTCAACAAATCAGGGTCCTCGCCGTCTTTCTTAATATTACTTTTGGCTTTGTCGACCGCTTCTCGAATGCGTTTGGCCAGCACCTCCATATCAACAGGCTTGGAGATATAATCAGCAATCCCGTTTTTCGATGTTTGAAAGGCATCATGAAAAGTACTGTGACCGGTTAAAAAAATTACCGGAAGATCGGGCAATATTTTGTTAATCTGCCTGAATACCTCAATACCGTCAATATCCGGCATCTTAACATCAAGCACAACTAAATCATAATTGCTCTTATCAATCATATCAAGAGCAGATACTCCGTTAGGAGCAATGTCAACTTCAAAACCTCGCCGACCAAGAGCCTGCGACGATGATGTCAGGAATTCTTCTTCATCATCTACTAACAGGAGCTTTATTTTACTCAATTCCTTATCCATAATAAACCTCACTATAAATTTTCATTACTGACTTATGCTGAAAACGGCAGAAAAACATGAATCTTTGTTCCTTCTCCCTGAACACTTTCTGCTTTAATCCTGCCGCCCCATGAATACACAATTCCATAACAAACTGAGAGCCCTAATCCGGTTCCTTTACCTGCCGGTTTGGTTGTATAAAAAGGCTCAAAAATTCGCTCCAGAATTTCGGGGGGGATGCCAATACCATTATCCTCAACCACTAAATGGGCGCTATTTTTTTCCATATGTGTTCTTATGGAAATTTTACCGCCATTTGGAAGTGCATCAATAGCATTATTGATCAGATTGACCAGGACCTGTTCAAATTCTATTTGATCAACCAATACTTCCGGAAGGTTATGCTCGATTTCGGATTCAATTTTAATATTGCGGACATTGGCGTGACGTTCCAGAAGGTTAATGACATCTTTTACCCTTGGAGTAATATCAGTCGGTTCCGGGTTCGATTCCTGTTTCCGTCCGAATTGAAGCATTTTTCGAGTGATACTGGCACATCGTTGTACCTGTGCCTGGCAACGGTCAACGGAATTGATAATCTGTTCAGATTCACCCACTTTAAGCTCGGAAATAAGATCAGATATATTGGTTTGCTCGGCACTGATTATTGCCAGCGGGTTGTTTATTTCGTGCGCCAGACCGGTTGCCAATTCGCCGATTGACGCCAGCTTTGCCGAACGAATAAAGGCGCGTGACATCTCTTCTCGTTCGGCTTGGGCTTTATCAATCTGATTAGTCAAATGCCAAGTCGCAAGAAAAGTGGTAATAATCAATATAGCTACAGCGATAATGACAACCCCGGCAACTTTGGCGATTGCCTGATTGACCGGTTCCAGGACGGTCGCTAATTCCTGTTTTACAATCAATATCCAGCGATCATTATTTACCCAGGAATTGACTATTATCCAGGTCGTATCATTTTGTGTAATTCTTTGGTCATTGACGCCGCGATTAAAATCGATAGCTGACAATGGAGATTTATCAAGCAATGAACCCACTCTGGGTGTCGTCTGATAAATACCTTCTTTATTAATAATGAAAGCATCATTGACCTTATCGGAGACACCGGTTTTGACAAGTTCGTCAAATCGTTGACTATTAATAGTAGCGCGTAAAATCCATGGGCTTTTTCCCTTCGTGCTTTTGACGGCAATGATACAATGCGGCACTTGCCTGAAACCAAGGAAAACGTCGCTGACATATACTCCTTGTATCATGACTTCTTTGAACCAGTCTGTTTCACGATAGTTTTTATCCTCAAGCCTGTAGGGACCGACATAAGCCAGATGGTTGCCCTTGATATCAATAACTCCCAGATCGATAAAACCACCGTCACTGGACTGATTCAGATCTGAAAGAAAATCCTGTAGTTGTTCCGATATGCAAATATTATCAATTGAGTGCGATTGGGCCAGCAGATGCAAAAGATGAGTACGGTTTGATATATTGCTTTCTATTGCCTTGGCGTGTCCACTGACCAGTATCCGCATCTGTTCCAATGCCTTCTGCTCCAAGAGTTCTCCAAAAACAATCCAGCCTCCAAAACCGGCCACAATCAAGGGTAGTAGCGATACGGTCAAAAGGGTCGCGACGATACGCCAGCGAAGAGTTTTTTGTTTGAAGAATGCCATAAAAGTCATTTTTTGCCTACTTGTTTCATTTTCATATTTCTAATCGATATTTTAGCAAAGCGTATGCCAAATTTAATTATGTTAACATATCATATTGATTAACAACAGCTTGTCTTATTTAAAAGACTTGACAATTATTTTATTTATATTATTATGAAACGGAAGCATATCATAATGAATGACATTTGATAAATAATAGGAATTAATTTTGGATAATGACGGCGAAAAATCAGAAATCGGGAACGTTCATTTGAAAAACGAATCGTTTCCTTTTTTGGCAGCGGTTAAAAGTCAAGCCTTTCATAACGTTCTTGAAATCGCTCAAAAAGTGGCCAAATTCGATTCTTCTGTTTTGATTAGAGGTGAAACAGGAGTAGGAAAGGAAGTTGTTGCTCGATTTATTCATAGTACCTCACCACGAGCCAAAAATCTGATGTTGGCAATCAACTGTAGCGCATTTCCCGAAACCCTACTTGAAAGCGAATTATTTGGTCATAAGGCTGGTTCATTTACCGGCGCTATAAAGGACAGGGTCGGAATTTTCGAGCAAGCGGCCAGAGGCACCATTCTTCTCGATGAAATAGGAGATGTCAACCCGATTACTCAATTAAAACTCCTAAGAGTTTTTCAAGAGAGAGAAATATTGAGGATAGGAGAAAACATTCCAAGAAAAGTAGATACTCGTATTATTTCCGCAACAAATCGTAATTTAGAGAAGGTCGTATTGGAGGGGAAATTCCGTGAAGATTTGCTCTATAGGTTACGGGTCATTGAAATCAGTGTTCCACCTTTACGTGAAAGACCCGAGGATATAATATCCCTGACTGAATATTTCGTAAAAAAACTCGCCATAAGACTGCGACTTCCAGATTTGAATCTTGATTGTGAATGTCTTGAATATTTCCAAGCCTATCATTGGCCGGGGAATGTAAGAGAATTACGTAATGCGATTGAACAGGCCGCGATTCTGAGTGAAAATGGAAATATAAAAAGTGAGCATATGCCTTCACACGTTCTAAATCCCGATTTTAAATTACAGTATTTTGATATATTAAAACCCCGGACTTTAAGGGAAATGGAATTTGATTATATCAAAATGGTGTTGCGGTCAACCGGAGGGAATAAAGTCCGCACGGCAAAAATTCTCGGTATAGGTCAGGCAACCCTCTGGCGAAAATTGAAAAAACATAAAGTAGAACATTAAAGCAATTCAATAGAGCCGTATTAAATAGTTCCGCCCCGAAATGGACACAAAGGGGAATACCATTTCCGTAACCTAAACTACAATATAATGTAATATGGCAATTGTTGGAGGTGTATTCATCGACCTCGCCATTGCTGTAATTCGTTGTTATTCAGCAATATATGAATTAAATTGAAGAGGAGGGGAATCGAACCCCATTCTTGCGTTGTGGCACAAGGAGTTACACCCTGTTGTGACCATATTGTGACCGTTTTTTTGGCAATAATTGAGATCTATCTTTAAGTATCTAAGTTCATTCAGATTCTACTATTCCTTGTTATAGATTACTGGCATTTATGAGCGATTCCACAAGACGGTTTTCGATAAGTTCTACAAGCCC
>JAQBFG010000180.1:0-3716 GCA_032123495.1 Candidatus Zixiibacteriota bacterium
GTCTTAAGGAGGGCGGATCACTTTACTTTTATGGAATGTTTAACGCTTTGATTACCGGAATAGTGCAGGAAGCGTTGAAAATTGCAATAATATCCATTGTCTTTTTTATTCGCAGACCAACGCTAAAACCGATGGTCACACTCGGTCTTTTCTGCGGACTCGGGTTTGGAATTTATGAAGCCTGCTCATTAACCGGAGCAGCTCTGCAATCGGGAGCAATGCCTCTATTTTCGTGGGGAATGTTTGAACGGATTTTTGCCATCCTGTTCCATGCCGCAACCGGAGCTTTATTGGGCTATAGTCTGGTGAGAGGAGTAAAATATGTCATAATTTTCTTGCCGGTTGCAGTTATCGTTCACACATTAATTAATTACATGATCGTCTTTTTGCACCGCAAAGTTATTGATGTGGCAATATTTGAGCTAATATTAGCTTTTATCAGCGTCGTTTTTGCTTTGTCTGTGTACTTGATAATTAAGCGAAGGCGAACACAATAAAACAATTGCGGGCTGTTTGGATTATATTAACTTACAGCCTGTTTAATGCCAGAGAAATTGAGTTTGACATCAACGCTGGCATATATTATTATCGTTCCAAATAGTATTAAGATTTATTAATAATGAGGTTTAGCAAAATATTATGCCAAATATTTCAAATCGTGGAATAGAGATGCCGGAATCGCCAATCAGAAGATTGGCTCCTTATGCCGAGGCGGCGAAAAAAAAAGGCAGAACGGTTTATCATCTGAATATTGGTCAGCCCGATATTGTTACCCCCGAAATAGCTCTAAATAAAGTAAAAAATAATGATTTAAAGGTGCTTGCCTATGGTCATTCAGCCGGGAACGAATCTTATCGAAGGAAACTGGCCGGTTATTACAAAAAATATAATATCAATGTTGAATACAGCGATATTCTGATTACGACCGGCGGCTCAGAAGCGATCTGTTTTGGTTTTCTTAGTTGCCTCAACCCGGGTGACGAAGTGATTTTACCTGAACCGTTTTATGATAACTATATCGGATTTGCGGTTTCATCAGGAGTAATAATAAATCCGATCACTTCCAAAATTGACAATGGTTTTGCTCTTCCTCCTATCTCTGAGTTCGAAAAACTTGTGACACCAAAAACAAAGGCGATTTTAATTAACAATCCAAATAATCCAACCGGCTACCTTTACTCCCGGGATGAATTGAATGCCTTGCGAGATATTGTTAAAAAACATGATCTGTATCTATTCGCCGACGAAGTTTATAAAGAATTTTGCTATGACGGAATGGAATATATCTCAGCAATGCATCTTGAAGGAATCGAAGATAATGTTGTGATGATGGACTCTATCTCAAAACGTTACAGCGCCTGCGGAATGAGAATCGGTGCCCTGATTTCAAAAAACAAAGAAATTATCAAAGCGGCCCTGAAATTTGGACAGGCCCGCCTCTGCCCGCCTGCATATGGACAAATGGCCGGTGAAGCGGCGATTGATACGCCCGATTCATATTTTGAAGAAGTTCTCAATGAATATGTAAAGAGACGAAATCTGGTTGTTGAAACATTAAATAAAATTGATGGTGTTACCTGTCCGATGCCTCACGGTGCCTTTTATGCGGCGGCACGGTTTCCAATTACCGATTCCAATCATTTTTGTCAGTGGCTTTTGGAAGAGTTCGAATATGAAAACCAGACCGTGATGCTTTCTCCGATGAGCGGATTTTACTCCACCAAAGGTTTGGGAACCGATGAAATTAGAATTGGTTATGTGCTTAATGTCGATGATCTATCAAATGCACTCAAATGTATTGAAGAAGCATTGAAAGTATATCCCGGAAGAAAATCAAAATGAGTCAGCTAAAATATTATGCCGGTATTGATATCGGCGCCTCCAATATCAAATATGGTCTGGTAGATTCAACCGGAAAAGTGATTTACCGTGATCTGAAACCATCACATGTTACCAAAGGAGCTATACCGCTTCTCCACATGGTAACCAACATTGCCGAGAACCTTCTACTGCGAGCGGCCGAAGATGAATTGCCTATAAACTGGCTTGGAGTTGGAACACCGGGGGTTGTTAATACCAAAACCGGGACGGTTATCGGCATTAGTCCCAATATCCCTGATTGGGTTGGAACGGAACTGGGACCACATTTAAAGGATCATTTAAATCTTCCGGTGTATGTTGACAATGATGCCAACGCAATGGCTCTGGGCGAGCTTCACTTTGGTGCCGGACGGAGATTCAATAATATTCTTTGCGTTACGGTTGGAACCGGAATCGGCGGCGCGGTTATAATAAATAAAGAATTATGGCGCGGAAGTAATTTTACAGCGGGAGAGTTGGGACATATTGTCATTGACTACGATGGGATAAAATGCGACTGCGGAAACAGGGGCTGTCTGGAAAAATATTGCACCGGACCGGTTATGATAAAATTGGCAATCGAGAAGCTAAAAAATGGAATGACCGAAACAATGAACGAGATTTTAGTCGGCGATATTGAAAATTTGAATATTAAAAAGCTTTTTACAGGTGCCAAAATGGGCGATGAACTTGCTTTATCTATAATTGAACAATCAGCCAAAATTCTTGGAGCCGGTTTATCGGGAATAGTAAATCTACTTAATCCGGAAGCAATAATTTTCGGGGGCGGCGTTATCGATGGTGGCGCCGGCTATATTGAAATCGTCGGAGCCGAAATTCGCAAACGCTCCTTCCCTACCGCGACTGAGAATCTAAGAATCGTCAAAGCCGAATTGGGCAACAATGCCGGTTTTATCGGAGCAGGACTTTTGGGCGAACATAATCTTTAATCCAATTTGGATTGAAAGCAGTAAAAACAGGAATAAAAGGAAAAAGAGGGAAATAATGGAAAAAAAACCAATCTCTTCAAGAAGTCAGGATATGCCAATGCAGATAAAAATTCTGTCATGGTTTGGAATTGTGTTTGGTTCCATGTATCTGCTCTACTCGGTTGTTAATATTATCCTTTCTTTCCTTGACCGTACTCAGGGAGATGTTGGGAACAATATTATCTTTTTGCTCTACGGCCTGCCGGTAGTTATTTTTAGCACCGGATTTATGAACAAACAGAAATGGGGTTGGTTCGGTTATACAGTCATTTTGGGAATTATTGTTATCTTATCAACTTTTGGATTAAATAGTGTCTATGGTATTATCCTTGGATTGTTGTCGCTGGCAGCATTAGTCTGGATTCTTACACCTTCGGTAAGAAAAGTATACTTTTCATCCTAAAAATAGATTGACATCGGCCGAAATATAGATACATTGGCAGGAACAAAATATTCGACCTGGCGCCCTAGCTCAGTTGGTAGAGCAACGGACTGAAAATCCGTGTGTCCGCAGTTCAATTCTGCGGGGCGCCACTTTTTTTTGTACAGTATAATTTTATCCGAAAGTTATCAGCAATACGCCGATTACTGCCAGGACAATACTAACGCTTTTTATAACATTTAACGGCTCTTTCAAAAAGATAGCCGCAAGAATAAATATGAAAATATTGCTGGTCTGATTCAAAGCTGCCGCGGTTGATGCCTGAGCGTATTTCATTCCGGCCAACCAGAGGATCATGGCAATATAGGCGCCAAGAAACGATCCCGATAATGTATATAACCAACCTTTCCCGCCAATCGCCGAGAAGGCAATTTTTTTCCTTTGCGGATGAAAGAGAAATACAAGCAACAAAACAATCATACTGC
>JAQBFG010000181.1:0-2951 GCA_032123495.1 Candidatus Zixiibacteriota bacterium
CCCACCCCGTTAAGGACTAGATCCTAAATCTAGCGCGTCTGCCAATTCCGCCACTCTCGCAATATCAAGCTAAGCAATATATGTTTTTTGGGATTAGTTGTCAAGAAAAGCGAAAGCGCAAAAAGCTGCTGTTTTGATATGATTATGAAAGCGTTCAGTATCTTATTGGAAAAAAATTGGCGGGAGAAATAGCTCCCCCGCCAAAATAAAAGGCAATGCTATTTATTCAATCTCTTACAGTGTTGACACAGGGGCTTTCCTCCAGTGCCTTCGCGTCTGTTTTCAGATTCAATGTTATTACCTTCTGTGCATTCAGTGTTGTTATGATGCACTGATTGCTTGATAGAATGCCAAGGTGATTTTCTCATTATAAATCCTTTCCTGTGCTTTGCACAGAATTTGGTTAAATTACAGTATTCAATTGTCTTGACATTTTTTGTAAAATGTCGATATTATTAGTAAGCGGGCAACCGGATTCGAACCGGCATTTTTAAGGTGGGACGCCTAAAAGTTTACCAATTAACTTACGCCCGCACTAAAGGTTTTATGCTCAGGTCAGTATTTACTGACCTGAGTTTTCATTTAATGATTAATATTTTGTAATCCTGGCGGCGGACGTGCTCTGCAGATTTCCATTGACAAATTATTGAGCTGTGCGTATAATCTCATAGAAAAACCCCTTGTCTTATTAATGTGGGATGAGGTTTTCTATGTATAAACCGGGGATTGTTAGCGCAATCCTCGGTTTCGTTTTTAAGAAAGCAAATCATCTTTATCGTTTACAACTTCCCCTTTCAAGTCGATCATTTTCTTGCCCCATGACCAAGAACCATCATCATTCCTTTTTGCCTTACCTTCTTCCTGAAGTTGCATTAATGCCCGCCTTATTGGTGCATCACGAAGCCTTCTGCCCTTATGCTCTTCTGTGTAATCCATTATCATTGAAATACTAAAAGATTCATCGCTTTTCAATGCCTCAGTAACCCATTTCTTCGGTACTCCGGGCCCAAGACGCGGTATCTTTCTTTTGGTTGTGGTCGAAGATTCATTATAACTCTCTTGCCCTAATTCTCTCTTGAGGACTTCTCTTATTTCTCTTACCTCTCTTAGCTCTCCTTCTAGGCGGATAACTGTCTCGTCTAACTGCTTAAGAAGTAATTGTTTATGATTCCTATTTAGACCTTCTGTCATAATAATTTCACCTTCTGGTTTTTACTTGGTGTGAAGATAGGATTTTTCTGTTACGTTGTCAAATAAAAAAATACAATTTATTCAATTATTTTACTCTCTTATGTCATTGATTGTCAACGTAATAGAATATTGGTGTAAAATGGGGGTTTGTTGGTCGCAATAAATTTAAAGGGATTAGGGTTATTTGAACTTAGTTAACAAAATTTGATTGTTCAAATATAAAGGAATTTAGGTGGCAATCAATTTCGTGTTAGGATAGATTTACATTTCCTTTGACATAGCATTTATTTGACTATAAATTCCTTCTTATGGCGGATCAAGTGTATATCGGGGTTGATTTTGGTAAAAGGCGGATCGGGCTGGCGCGGTCCGATGCTTCCGGGCTTATTGCTTCAGCTTATAAAACTATTACGTATAAGTCTATAAATAAGGCGATCGATGAAATTGTGGCCGATTTGGCCGAATGCGAAGCGGTTGGGGTGGTGGTCGGCAATCCGGTCGCTCCCGATGGCGGTGATTTTGGCGGAAGCTGTAAAATGGTTGACGATTTTATCGAGCGATTGGAAAAACTTATCGATATCCCGATTTACAAAACCGATGAGCGGGATTCATCGGTCGAGGCCGAAGCGATTATTCATCTTCATAACAAAAAAGTAGGCAAGGATAAAGGTCGGGTTGATAGAATGGCGGCGGCAATTATTCTCCAGCGGTTTCTGGACGAGAGGCAGTAATTTTATAGATGTCAGATTCGGCAAAATTTAAACTATACGAATATGTTCTCTACTGGATCGTCACGATTATAATACTTGTCCTGGCGATTCCGATATTAATAATAAAATTTATACGTTATTTGATTAAGTCAACAGGAGCGCCTTTGAAATCTGCGAAATATTTTATCGGATTTATTCTGGTGGTGATTATTGCTATCGCCATATTAATAACATATAAAATATATGTGCCATACAATATCGGCGATAATACAATCTCGATCACGGTTGATAAACAGGAAACTTTTGCGGCGGTTCTATCGCAATTAATCGAAAAGGAAATTCTCCACGATGCCCGGCTGTTTCGGTGGATGGCAGTTACCAGCGGTCTCGATAAAACGATCTCACCGGGGAAATATGATTTTTCCGGGATGGTATCACTTAGCTCCATTGCCGAAAAATTTCGCAAACGGGATATTTCCACCTTTATGATAACGATTCCTGAAGGATTAACTATTTGGGAGACGGCGGCTGTGGTTGGTAATAACACCAACACTGATTTCGATTCGGCCGCTTTTTATAATCGTGCCTGTGATACTAATTATACAGTGGCGCAGTTTGATCTTGAGGGATTGGAAGGGTTTATTTTTCCGGAGACGTATCGCTTCTGGTATCAAATCGAACTTGATGAGGCAATTGAAATTTTGGTTGATATGTACCATAATCAAACAGACAATATAAATTTTGATTCGGCACCTAATAAGTTATCAGAAAAAGAGATTGTAATTCTTGCTTCGATTATCGAAGCAGAGGCGCAGGATAGTTCGGAGCTGGGGAAAATATCATCGGTTTACAATAATCGATTGACCAAAAGGATGCGTCTGCAGGCCGACCCGACTGTTATATATGCCAAAGGCGGGATGACCCGGCCATTATGGAGCCGCGATCTTGAGTATGATTCACCATACAATACATATCAAAATTACGGACTTCCACCCGGACCGATCAACTCGCCCGGACTTGCCGCGATCAAGGCTGCCTTAAATCCCGAAA